>JBDNBC010000187.1:0-4536 GCA_039768115.1 Oceanococcaceae bacterium | reverse complement strand
GTCCGGCCCCGGTGGCGGGAGGATCAGCCGCAGCGGAGCGGCCTCGCGGCCCTTCGGCTCCGTCCCCGGCGGCGACGCCAGCAGCTTCGACGCGGCAGCGGCAACGGCAGCGGCAGGAATATCAGTCTACGAAGAACAGCCTATCGGCTCCGTTTAACACTCGGCGCAGACTTAGCCGAGGTAGGTGGTACTCCGCAAACCCGCATCCAGTGTGGCCAGCACCGCTGCCGACTCGTCCGCCGACAATTTCGCGGCGGCGGCCTTGGCCGCGTACGCGGCCCGCAGGTCCGCAGGCGGCACGTGCACATAGTCCAGCAGCTCTTCCGCACGGTCGCCGTGCTCGACGGCCGCGATATGAAAACCGCCCTCGGGGTCGAGCACGATATCGGCCACGTCGGTATCCCCGAACAGGTTGTGCATGTCGCCCAGGATCTCCTGATACGCCCCCACCATGAAAAAGCCGAGCAGGTAATCCTCGTCCGCTGCCATGGCATGTACCGGCAGCGTGGACTCAAGGCCATCGCGGTCGACATAGGTGTCGATGCGGCCATCGGAATCGCAGGTCAGGTCCCGAATCAGCCCCATGCGCGTCGGGCGCTCGGTGTGCCGTTGCAGCGGCATGATTGGAAACACCTGATCAATGGCCCAGGCATCGGGTAACGACTGGAACAATGAAAAGTTGCAGAACAGCTTGTCGGCCAGCTTTTCGCGCAGTTCATCGAGTGCGGCGCGCTGTGTACGGCTGTTGGGATCGAGACGGTCCTGTAGCGCGAACAGCAACTCCAGCCACAGGTTTTCGGCCTGGGCGCGGGCGGCAAGATCCAGCTCCCCCCGGGCAAAGCCGGCGTGCACCTGCTCCAGCAGTGCGCGGCCTTCCTCCAGGCATTCCAGCGGATGCGACGGCAGATCGCGTAGTTCGGCCAGTTCGTGCAAGACGGTGGCAGCCTGCGCCTCCACGACCGCCGGCTCGGGCCGCTGCGGCCCTTCGCTGTCGACCACGTCGGCGACCAGCACCGCATGGTGAGCGGTCAGCGCCCGCCCGGACTCGCTGACGATGTCCGGGTGCGCAAGGCCCGCCGCATCGGCCGCGAGCTGCACCGTGTGCACCACGGCGTCGGCATAGTCGGCCAGCGTGTAGTTCATCGAACAGCTCGCGCGCGAGCCGGTGCCGTCGTAGTCGACCCCCAGACCCCCGCCGACATCCACGACGCGAATCGGCGCGCCGGCCTGGGCGAGTTCGACAAAGAAGCGTGCCACTTCCCGCAGCCCGCCGCGGATGTCGCGCAGGTTGGCCACCTGCGAACCCAGATGGCAGTGAATCAATTCCAGCGTTTCGAGCAGGCCGGCCTCGCGCAGCTGGCGCAGTGCCTCGACAATCTGCGGGGCGGCTAGGCCGAATTTCGATTTCTCGCCGCCCGTGTTTTGCCAGTGGCCCTTTGATACCGACGCCAGGCGCACGCGCAATCCCAGCCGCGGGCGAATGCCAGTGGCTCGGGCCTGCGCGGCGATGCGCGGGATTTCCGACATCTTCTCGATCACCAGCGTGGTCGGATGACCGAGCCGCTCGGCGAGCAGCGCCAGATGGATGTAAGCCGCGTCCTTATAACCATTGCAGATGATCGGCCGCCCGGTGGGCAGCAGACCCAGCACCGCCAGTAACTCCGGCTTGCTGCCCGCTTCCAGCCCCAGTCGCGGGTGCGCCAGCAAGCCGCGCACCACACTGCCCTGCTGGTTGACCTTGATCGGATACACCGGCGTATACGCGCCCTGGTAACCGCGCCCGGCAATGCTCGTGTCGAAGGCCTCGGCCAGCAGCGCGGCCCGCTGCGCCAGGATGTGCGGAAAGCGCAGCAGCACCGGGGTTTTCAGGCCCGCCGCGCGCGTCGCCGCGACAATCGCCGGCAATGACACCGCCTCCTTCGGCCCGCACACCGCCAGCTCGCCCGAGGGCCGCAAGCGAAAGAACCCCTGCGCCCAGGCGTCCAGGTTATAGAGTCGGGCCGCATCGTCGATTCGGTGGCCGGTGCCGCGCATCAGGGCTCCTGCTGCATAATTCCCGCGCTTGCGACACTCGTCGCAGGAGACATTCACGGGAAGGAAAGTGAGGGAGTCGCGATGGTAAACGAGCAGGATTGGTTTCTGGAGAAATTCGAGACCGCCGGCACCGCCTTTGGCCTGCGCCTGGGCGAGAAGCTGCACAGTGAGCGCAGCGATTTCCAGCAGATCGAGATCTACCAGACCGACACTTTCGGCCGGCTAATGGTCATCGACGGTGCAGTAATGCTGACCGACCGCGATAACTTCCTGTATCACGAGATGCTGACCCATCCCGCGCTGTGCCTGCACCCCGCGCCCAAGCGCGTGCTGATCATCGGTGGCGGCGACTGCGGCACCCTGCGTGAAGTGCTGCGGCATGACGTCGTCGAGCAGGTCACCCAGGTCGAGATCGATGAGCGCGTCACCCGCCTGGCCGAGGAATACTTCCCCGAGCTCTGCGAGTCCAACGGCGATGCACGGGCCACCTTGCGGTTTGACGACGGCATTGCCCATGTGAAGAACGCCGCCGACGCCAGTCTTGACCTGATCATCATCGATTCCACCGACCCGGTCGGGCCGGCAGAGGGCCTGTTCAACCGGGCTTTCTACAAGGATTGCGTGCGTACGTTGGCGCCTGACGGGATGCTGGTGCAACAAACCGAATCGCCGTTGCTGCACATGGGCCTGATTCGCTCGGTGCACGATTCGCTGCGCGCCGAAGGATTTGCCGAGACGCACCTGCTGCACTTCCCGCAGCCGGTCTACCCCTCCGGCTGGTGGAGCGCCACCGTCGCCTGCAAACAGGGCCCGCGCCCCGAGCCCGTCGCCGAGCGCGTGGCCGCCATCGCCCGCAACAGCCAGTACTTCAACGCCGGCACCCTGGCCGGCGCGCTGGCCCTGCCGAATTTCGTGACACAAGGGCTGGCCAGGTAGCTAGCCCCGTACGAAGGACACCGGTCACGTTTATCGCTCCGACGCCAAAATACGGTCTGCCGGAGCGAGCCGACCAAGGCAAAGCGAAGGGCGGCCGGCGGGGCGGGCAGAAGCGCAGGCCCGACCAGAACCGGAGAGGCCCCGCAGGGGTTGCGCACAGAACGTGCGCAACCGGACGCAGGGGCAGGAGCCCCTTCGTCCGGCCCCGGTGGCGGGAGGATCAGCCGCAGCGTAGCCCGCCCCTCCGGCCGCCCTTCGCCCCTCGCCCTTCGCTCTTGGCCTCACCGCTTTCGCCTGTCGCTCTCACGCCCGCTTCGTCGAGCGCGAACCGCCGTGACAAATCCGACATCAATTGGTGTCAGAATCACCCCAACACTACCGGGGGTTGTCATGACTGATAACAAACGTGACCTGCAAGGCTTCGGCCTGTCGCTGCTCAACCGCTTCGCCGGGTCTAAAGCGGTCGACACGTTGGGCCTGCGCAAGCCGGCCGAGAAGGCGCTCTACACCGCCTCGCGCGCCAGTTTTGGCGCCGCTAATCTGGCTGGCCAGCAGCTCAAGGCCGTGCGTGGCCTGCTGCAGCCCGACCGTCTGGCGCGCGCGGATCGGGGTGATCTGTTTGACCTGACCCCCACCGAAGAGCAGCAACTCCTGCAGGACGCCACTCGCCGCTTCGCCGAGGATGTGTTGCGTCCGGCCGCAGCGGATGCTGAAGCGCACCGCGAAATTAGCGAAGAGGTCTGGGAGCAGGCTCACGCCCTGGGCCTTGCCGCGATGGCGGTGCCAGAACGCCTGGGCGGCGCGGCGCAGGAGCGCAGTGCCATCACGGCGGGGCTGGTGGCCGAAGCCCTGGGCTGGGGCGACATGGGCCAGGCGTGCGCGCTGCTGGCGCCGGTCGGCGTAGTGCATGCGTTGTCACGCTGGGGCACGGCCGAACAGCAAATGACCTACCTGCCGGCTTTCGTACAGGACACCCCGCCCGACGCCGCCATCGCCCTGCTCGAAAGTCATCCGCTGGCCGACCCGCTGCAGCCCCGCTGCCGCGCTCGCCTGGAAGACGGACAGTGGGTCATTGACGGGGAAAAGCGGCTGGTGCCGCTGGGACGCTTTGCCGAGCTGCTGATCATCAGCGCCGACTGCGAGGGCCTGGGGCCGCGTCTGCTGCTGGTTGAGCGCGGCCGCGAAGGCTTGAGCCGCGCCGCCGACGACAGTATGGGCCTGATCGGTGGCAGCCTGGGTCACATCAGCCTCAAAGGTGTCCGCGTCGCCGAGTCGGCCGTGCTGGGTGACGCCGCGGCCCTGCAGGATGCAGTGCATCTGGCGCGGTTGATGTGGTGCAGCCTGGCCGTTGGCTGCGCGCAGGCGGTGCTGGATCTGGTGACTCCTTACGTCAATGAGCGCAAGGCCTTTGGTGAGCCGATCGCCTACCGGCAGGGTGTGGCCTTTATCTTCTCGAACATGGCCATCGCGGTCGATGGCATGCGGCTGATGACCTGGCGCGCCCTGGCTCGCGCAGACCAGGGATTGTCGTTTTCTCGCGAGGCGGTACTCGCCCCTCGCTTCTGT
>JBDNBC010000186.1:0-7200 GCA_039768115.1 Oceanococcaceae bacterium | reverse complement strand
GTCTTAGCATGGATTGACAGGATGCAGAAACATCACAAATACATTGGCATGGAGTAGTTCGTGATGATCCTGTCCTTATGAGCATAGTCAACGTTGTAGACACAATCATGGCCCGTGTGGCGCGCTATCACGAGCATCGCGTTGAGGGTATGGAGCACATTCCCGCCAGCGGACCAGCCTTGATTGTGGTTAATCATTCGCTCGCTACATATGACAGCGGTCTCCTTGCTGCTGCCGTCAGAGCCAAGTGCGGGCGAGATGTCCGGCTGCTCGGCGATCGCTATATATTCAAAATTCCTTTGCTTCGTGATCTGGCGTCAGCCTACGGTTTTATTGAGGGTTCACAAGACAATGCCGAGAGCCTATTGCGCAATGGCGAGCTTGTCTTGGTCGCGCCGGGCGGGATGCGTGAAGCACTGCGGCCTAGTAGTCAAAAATACACGCTAGAGATAGGTGACAGAAAGGGGTTCGCAAGATTGGCTATGCGTACTGGAGCGCCGGTAATACTATCCGCCTGCCCGGCGGCCGATGACATATATCACGTGGTATCCAGCCCGGTGACGGAGTGGGTTTACAAACGCTACAAACTCGCTGTTCCGGTGGCCTTTGGAGCGTTAGGAACAATGGTGCCCAAAGCCGCTAAACTGGTTCACTATATAAATGAACCAATCATGCCTCCTGATAATTGCGCAGATGACGACGCTGAAGTCGTAAATTCATTTCATGCCCAGTTGGAAAGACGACTTCAGCGAATGCTCCATGACCATTCGAATGATAAACACTCGTGATAGGTCGGCAAGGCAGACATGGGCCCGTCACTTTTTTACCACGGCCACTCGATTAACAAGCCAGATCGCTACCCACGAAATTTATCAACGCTGAGTACCGCCACGACCAAAGGCGCCGCAAAAATCAGCAGAAAGATCGGCAGTTCGACCCAGAACGAATAGCCGGCGGCTGTCACTCCGACCCACATGTTCCAGGCGGCGACAGCGAACCAGATCACGCCGAATGCGGCCGGTAGCAACCAGCGGTTCTCCGGCTGGGCACCCGCCAGTTTGGTCACAAGGGCGATGGCGAGCCACAGCAGGATGCCGCCGCCGATAAACATCAATGTCCGCATGTGTGTTCCCCCGAAACGGCCAGCGCTCCCGCCCATCATCACGGGAGCGCTGGCGGGTGCATTACCGTGTGGTGTAGCCGCCGTTGGCGAAGATCGTTTGTCCGGTAATCCAATGGCCGCCGGTGGCCAGAAATTGGACAATCGGGGCGATGTCTTCAATGTGGGTGAGCTTATTCCCCATGCCTTGTGACTTGTGATACGCCACCCGCTCCGGCGTTTCCTGGCCGTAGAAGAACGGGGTGTCCATCGGGCCGGGGCCGATGCTGTTGACGGAGATGCCGCGGGCCGAGAACTCCTTGGCGGCGGCGCGGGTGAAGTGCTCGACCGTCGCCTTGCCACCGGCATAGGTGGCATAGCCGGCGGTGAATGCCGACAACAGCGAGGTGACGATGGTGATGATTTTGCCGTTGTCGTTCACGTGTAGCCCCGCCTCCTTGAGGAAGAAGAACGCACTCTTGGCATTGACGGCCATCATCGTGTCGAACTCGTCTTCGGTCGTCTCCACAATCGGCTTGCGCAGGACTTTGCCCACGGTATTGACGGCGATGTCGATGCCGCCGAAGTGATCCTTGGCCTGCTCGAACAGTGCCGTGACATTGGTGGCGTGCGTGAGATCGCCCTGAATGGCGATGGCTTCGCCGCCCATGCCGGTAATGGCCTGCACGGTTTCGTTGGCGTCCGCTTCGGTGCTCGCGCTGTTGTAGTGCACCACCACTTTCGCTCCCGCTTCGGCGAAATCGCGGCTGATAAGCCCGCCCAGGTTCTTCGCGCCGCCCGATACCAGGGCCACTTTTCCGTTCAGGTTCGCTGTCGTCATGTCATTCCCTCGTTGAAGTCCATTCGTTGGTCGCGCCGTCACGCGCTGCGTATTCGGCACGGGGGTCAGCTTATGTAGTTGATGCCAGCGAATGAAGGGGGCAATCTGTCATTCCATAAATGCGTTGAGTGCAATAAACATGGCCAGTGCGGAACTGATTTATTTACAGGTAGTAGAGGCCGGCAGCCTGAAAGCGGCCGCTGTCCTGATGGGAATTGAGCCGTCATCGGTAAGCCGCAAGATTGCCGCGCTGGAAAAACGCCTCGAGGTGAAACTGCTGCGCCGCTCGACACAGCGGTCGACCCCCACGGAGCTTGGCCAGAAGTACTACGACCGGCTGCGCCACATCGTGGATGAGCAGGCCGCGCTGGAAGAGGAAATCCGCGGCGGTGTGGCCCAGTTGAAGGGCACCCTGCGGGTCGCAGCGCCGGCCGATTTCGGCGTGCAGTTCGTGGTGCCGGTGATCAAGGCGATGCAACAGCAGGGACCGGGCCTGTCCGTCGAGTTGCTACTGGGGAGCCACTTCGAAAACCTGCTGGAGCAGAACATTGATGTCGCCGTCCGGGTGGGCGAACTGTCGGACTCGGCCCTGTACGCCCGGCGGCTGGGCGACAACCCGCGCGTCATTGTCGCCAGCCCGGCCTATCTGGCCCGCCACGGAACGCCCCATACCGTGGCCGACCTGGACGATCACGAGTTCATTCTGTACACGCCGGGCCAACGACGTGCGCCCATCATCTTTGCCGACGGGCGACGCCACGGCATCGACAATATGAAGGCGCGGATTACGGTGAACAGCGCGGCCGCGGTGCGGGGCCTCGTGCGTGATGGCCTGGGCCTGCATCATGGCCCGCGCTGGCTATTCAGGGACGAAATTCACCGCGGTGAGCTGGTGACGTTGTTGCCGGATCAGCCGCTGCAGGCCTACCCCGTCCATGCGGTCTACACGTCGCGCTCGTATGTGCCGTTCAAGGTCAAAGAATTTATTCGGCTGATGTCGCTGCAGTTGAAAGATCTCGCGCAGGCTTCAGAACAAGACGATCAGCCAACGCGGCAGATGCGGGGATAACGTCAACGGGTTCCCGGGCCGTGTCGAAAAAACGTACTAGATAGCGGGCTCGTCACAATGTTGCCGTAGCCCTCTGGCACCATTTCGGCTGGGAGTTCCTGCGCAAATCTTCACTGAGATGATTCCGAGATCACCGTGGTCTGGCTCGACCGTGTCCAGCGCTTTGCTTGCTGTGTGCGCGCTGCTGCTGGGCGCTTGTCAGGGGGAGGAATCTCCGACGCTGGATGTGCAGGCGCAGCGAGTTGACCCGTCGCCGCAATCCATTCCCCTGGATGCGCCGGGTGAGGCCGCATTTGCCCACATGCAGGACTACCTCGCGGTGGTGCGGGACCCGGCGCGCTTTGACGAATGCCTAACCCCGGAGCCGTTGAGCCAGCCACACCTGTGCATGGTCGGCGCGCGCAGCGGCAGCCGCAGTGGTGCGGAGGTGCACCAATGGATGGAGCAGCAACTCGCGCAGATCGATGGCCTGCACAACGTGACCCGGCAGGAGTTTCCCTGGCCTCGCTTTGCGCCGCGCCACTATCAGTTGTCGGTGGATGATGGCCAGGGCGGGCGCTTTGAGCCTGCCAGCTACCCCTGGCATTTTCAGGGCGTGACGGGCCCGGGGGGCGTCACCGGCGAGCTGGTGAACCTGGGTGGGGGCACACGGCGCGAGCGGCTGCTGGCCGGCTCGCTGGAAGGCAAGATCGTGATACTGGCAGCGTTCGAGCATCTCAACGCCAGCGAAGAAGATGCGCAAAGCGAGCTGGACGCCATTGCCGCCAGTGGTGCGGTCGGCGCGATTTACGCCCTGCCCGGCCCGGAAAACGACATCGTGGCGCAGAACTACAACGCGGCCGAGGGCCTGCGGGGGCTGCCCACACTCATCGTCGGAAAATTCGACCGGGGACGGTTGCTGGCGCTGGAAGGCCAATCCGCGACGTTGACCCTGGAAGGCACCGTTGAGCCGTCCTCCTCGTCCAATGTGTTCGGCTTCATTCCGGGGCGCGATCGCTCGCGATTGGTTGTCGTCGGCACGCCGATGAATGCCTGGTTCCAGGCGGCCTCCGAGCGCGGGGCGGGCGTAGGCACGCTGCTGTATCTGGCGCGGTATTTTGCGGATCAGGCGACGCGCAACGGGCCGCCGCCGGTCACGCTGGCCTTCGTAGCCACGGGCGCGCACGAAACGCTGGGTTTTGGCCTGGAGCGGGCCTTACGCTGCCTTGGTCCGGAGCGGGTCAGCGCCTATGTGCACCTGGGCTCAGGGCTGGCCAGTCGTGGCTATGCCGAAGACAACCGCACGGTGCGGGCGACCGGGCTGCCGTCGGCTCGGCGCTGGATAGTGGTGTCGGAGAACGCGATGCTCGAAAACCTGGCCGATGCAGCATTTGCCCGCGTGATGACCGGGCAGGGTGTGAGCCGGGTGCGCGGCGGTATCTTCAACCATGGGGAGGCGCAAATTCCCTACGCAATGAAGATCCCGCTGCTGGCGATGACCGGCGGCGGCCTGTTTCACCATTCGCCGCGTGATGACGAAACGCGCTTGTCGGTGACGTACCTCGACCCGGTAGCTCAGGGTTTTCGCGATGCCATTGGGGCGTTGATGGATCTGGACTCGGCCGCGCTGTCCCGTGCCAATCTGGCCGCTAACGTGCTGGCTGATCTGACCGGCCGCTTGCCGGGCTATGGCTGCCCGTCATCTGTCGCGGTGCCCTGAGTCTCCCGCGGCGCCGGACGCGTCAGGCGGCCGCGCTGGCCTGATATTCCTCGATCATGACGTCAGCAAGGGTCTGGTAGGTCTCGGCCCAGGCGGCTTTCACCTCGGGGGTGAAGGCTTCGCCCAGTCCCTGCTGCAGGGTCCACAGCAGGCAGTCCCCGACCACGGCGTAGTGCGCCGGCTGCGCGCCGTAGCCGACATGCCGCTGGCCCATTTTTCGCAGTGCGGGTTCGATGGTGCTCAGGTCATTCAGGCTTTTGACGGCCAGCCCGATGGTTTGCATCAGCATGGCGCCCTGCTTGCGCATGTCGCCTTTGAACAGGGGTTTGACCTGCGGGGCCACCTCGAACAGGCGCCCGTAAAACAGCTCGGCGGCCTGGTCGGCAATCGGCGCGACCTGAGCAAACGAATCCTGTACCAGACGAATGTTCTCGGGGTTCATGCGCAGTCCTTGATCTGATATCGAACGATCACGATGCGCAGGGCGTGGTGAAGGTCGCGTCAAGACGCCGTGCCGTAAGCGCCCGAGCGCCACGGCGGAACTCAGCTGCTGGCGACGACGGTCAGCGGAAACACTTTGCTGGAAGGCGCTGCGGGTTCGGTGTCTTCGGCATCCAACCAGGGGTCGCGGTCGCCCGGCGCGCCGTCCACGCGCAGGGTGGCGAAATCGAACAGCGTCATGTCGGCCAGCTGGGACGGGGCGATGTGCTGCATCGCGCGGAAGATCTTGTACACGCGGTCGGGGGCCTGACGGTCCCACTCGGCCAGCATGCGGCGGATGGTTACGCGCTGCAGGTTGGGCTGGCTGCCGCACAGCGTGCAGGGGATGATCGGGAAACCCTGCTCCTCGGAATAGGCCTGGGTATCGCTGGCGCGGCAGTAGGCCAGCGGCCGGATCACCACGTTGCGGCCGTCATTGGATTTGAGCTTGGGCGGCATGGCGGCCATGCGTCCGCCGTGAAACAGGTTCAGGAACAGGGTTTCGACGATGTCGTCCATGTGATGGCCGAGCGCGATTTTGTTGTAGCCGTTGTCGTGGGCGAACTGGTACAGCGCCCCCCGGCGCAGTCGCGAGCACAGGCCGCACTGGGTTTTGCCCTCGGGCAGCACGCGTTTGACGACGCTGTAGGTGTCCTGCTCGAGGATGTGGAAAGGCACGCCCTTGGCGCGCAGGTACTCGGGCAGGATGTGCTCGGGAAAACCGGGCTGCTTCTGGTCAAGGTTGACGGCGAGGATGTCGAAATGCACCGGGGCCGCTTCGCGCAGGGCGAGCAGCATATCGAGCATGGTGTAGCTGTCCTTGCCACCGGACAGGCAGACCATCACCCGGTCGCCGTCCTCAATCATCGAGTAGTCGGCAATGGCCTGGCCGACCTGCCGGCGCAGGCGTTTGGTGCGCTTGTTGGCTTCGAGTTCGGCGCGGCGGAGGTCGGGAGTGGCGGTGCTCATGACGTCATTTTACGGGGCTGCAGCGTGTGGGCTGTCGAACGCGGAGAAATTCGCTGCTGCGGGTGATGCGTTTACCCCGAAACGGACGTACCTACTGGCCACAGCGGCGGTGTCCGGGACGCTGTTCTGTCATTGGCAGCGTCTGATCCACAGTGGTATTTTCGGCGGTATGACTCGTGTGATTGCCATGTTTGTTGCGGCACTGCTGGCCCTGGCGCCGGCCGTGCAGGCGGTTGCGTCGTGCTGCCCGCCCACGGCACAGCCGCATGCCACGATGGCCGCGCCGGTCGCCAGCGACATGCCATGCCACGAGGGTATGGCCCCGGTCGAACATCATGCCGATGTATCGGTGATGTCCTTGTCGGGGAAGGCTACGGTGGATGGCTGCGCGCACATGGTGAATTGCTGCCAATTCGCCGCCGGCCTGCTGCCACCGCGCATTGACGGCGCCCGGCCTGCACTGGACGCCGTGCCCCGGCAAACCGGCACGCCCGCCCGGCGGGACGGCTTCCCGGCCACGCTACTGCGGCCGCCCAGTATCGGCTGACGATCGCCCGCGTCGCGAACGCGGGAAAACTGCCGTGCGCGGGTGCTCGTAGAAGCCCCCAAAGCGCCCGGCCCTTGGTCCCCTCGGCGTCTTGGCGAATCGGCCACGCGCGGGACCGCATTCAGGACGATAGTGATGATCAGCCGAAGTTTTCGGTCATGCCACCGGCGCGCGTATGTGCTGCTGGGCATGGCCTGTGTATCTCTTTTCGGGCACGCCGCAACTCTCCCGGTCGCTAACGAGACGATGACGGCGGATGTCCCGCTGCGTGCCGACGCCCTGATCGCTGAGGTGTTGCAGAACCATCCGCAGCTGACCGCGCGGCAGCGGGCCACCGAGTCGGCGCAAGCCCGTGCCCGTCGCGCCGGCGCGCTGCCGGACCCGGTGTTGAATTACGCCATTGCGCCGGCCTCCCTGGGGGTGGCCGATCTCGACCCCGGCCATATCGTGGGTCTGGCCCAGCCACTGCCCTGGCCGGGCAAGCGTGCAGCCCAGC
>JBDNBC010000185.1:0-5882 GCA_039768115.1 Oceanococcaceae bacterium | reverse complement strand
TCGACCGCGGCGCGCATGGCAGCCACACCATCGGCCACCCGCTCGGGGATGGCCATCAGGCAGGCGCCGAACTGGCCATTGCGCACCCGATCGGAAGGGCAGCCGCAATTCAGATTGATCTCGTCATAGCCGTAGTCAGCGCCCATTCGCGCCGCCAGCGCCAGATCCTTCGGGTCGGAGCCTCCTAGCTGCAGTGCCACGGGATGCTCGGCGGGATGAAAGGCCAGATGCCGATCACGATCGCCGTGAATCAGCGCACCCGTCGTCACCATCTCGGTATAGAGCCGTGCTCGACGGGTCAGCAGCCGGTGAAAGCGCCGGCACCAGGGTGTGGTCCAGTCCATCATCGGCGCGACGCAGAAGCGCCAGCGCTCGTCGATTTCGGCACGCAGGGCGGTTACGGGTGGGAAGCTGCTCACAACCGCGGATTATCGCATTGCCGGATATCGCGGCGCGGACGCCGCAAACAGGCGTCCGCCTTAAAGCCCGCCGCAGCCGGTCAGGCCGCCATCCACCGTGAGAGTGGTGCCGGTCACATAGCGACTGGCCGGTGAGGCGAGATAGAGCACAGCCGGAGCGATCTCCTCGGGCTGGGCGCATCGGCCCAGTGGAATCATCGGTAGTACCGTGGCGAGCAGGTCGTCGTTGCGGGTCAGCGCCGAGGCAAACTTGGTGTCGGTCAGGCCCGGCAGCACGGCGTTGCAGCGAATGCCCTGCGCGGCGCACTCGCGCGCAAAACTCTGCGTCATGTTGATGACCGCTGCCTTGGTGATCGAGTAGATGCCCTGATGGAGCCCGGGGCGAATACCGTTGACGGAGGCAATGTTGATGATAGCGCCGTGGCCGGCGCGTGCCATCAGTCGCCCCGCCAGCTGACACATGACGAAGTAGCCGCGCAGATTGACCTCAAGCGTCTTGTCGATGGCCGCCACGGGCGTGTCGAAAACATGACCGAAAAAGGGATTCGCCGCGGCGTTGTTGACGAGAATGTCCAAGCGGCCATGCGCCGTGTCGATACCCTGGACCAGCTCGGCCATGGCCTCGAGATCGCCGGCATGACAGGCCATCGCGCTGGCCTGACCACCGTCGGCACGTATGGCATCGGCCACGGCATCACAGGCATCTTGCTTGCGGCTGGAGATGATGACGTGCGCGCCGTGTGCGGCGAGTAGTCGGGCCGTCGCCTCACCGATGCCGCGCGAGGCGCCGGTAACCAGCGCGACTTGTCCGGACAAGTCAAACAGCGATGACGGCGTCATGCTCAGTTGACGAAGGCGTCGCCGGAAATATCGGCGTTCAGCTGATCGCCGGAGCGGGCTGTCAGTCCCTCGGCCAGGGTCAGGGTGTAACGCCCGGGCGGAAGGTCCGCGGCGTAGATAAGGTTGGCATTCTCACCGTTGTTCCAGTCACTGTCGACCGGGGCGCCGTTGCTGTTGACCAATGTCAGTGATGACGCCGCTGTGGCCGCATCGACCGGTTGATCGAACAGGATGGCGATACCGTTGGGAGCAACGGAGGAGTCAAGCGGACCGATAAAACGCACGGAGACCGGTGAACCCTGCAGGTCACGCCACCAGGCACGCAGGGCCTCGGTCGTGGCCCGATATCGGTTATCAATCGCTTCGGCTGTGCGCGACGCTGCGGAGGCGGCCGAATCGCGTGCGCTGGCGGCGACGTCACCGGCGAACTCGCTGGCGCTGGTGCCCGCATCAGTCACGGCCTCTGCGGCGTTGCGCGCGGTTTCGGCGGCCGCTTCGGCAGCGCGCCGGGTGGCGTCGGCAGCGGCCGTCGCCATGCGCTCGGCTTCGGCGGCGACGCCGCGATCCGCTGCGGCCGCGGCTTCCTGTGCGGCCTGGGCGGCTTCCTCGTCGGCGGCCGCGTCGGCCGCCGCTTGCGCTTCCGCGCTCGTCATATCGTCATCCACATCGGTGGATGAGATATCAGATGTTTGCTGGTCGCCTCTTTGCGCAGGGGGCGGTGCATCGAGACTGACACTGGGCGCCAGGACTGTGCGGGGCAGGGCCCGCACAGTTTCCATGGCTTCGATGCCGCGACGCGCGCTGGACGAATACAGATCCTGCAGGGTGGTTTCCTGCTTGGTGGCGCCATCGCCTTCTGCATCGCCCAGGACCATGCCGAGTCCGAAATAGGTTGCGGCGGCGAAAATCGCCACGGCAATCACCGTCAGAATCAGTCCAGTCCAGTTGGTCGGGACAACAGTATCTCCCCCGGCTGCTGCCATTTCGATGGTCCTCCAGATGTCTTGCAAAGAGTCAGTAGATGCGCGAATGCGCACGGGAGACTATGGGCGATGCCTCCCAGCGCGTCAATTGTGCTGGCTCCACTACAATGGCGTGCTGTCCTTCTTGCAGTTCACCGCTGATGACCGTTGCCGCCCCTTTCCAGGCGCAGAGCCAATTGCCAACGCCCCACGGGATGTTCGACGTGCGTGTGCATGTGGACGCGGCGGGGCTGGAGCATGTGGCGTTGAGCAAGGGGACCTGGTCGGCGCAGGACGCGGTGCTCACCCGTCTGCATTCCGAGTGCCTGACCGGGGACGCCTTCGGTAGTTTGCGTTGCGACTGTGGCGAACAACTTCAGGCGGCCATGGCTCAGATCGCGGTGATTGGGCAGGGTGTGATCCTGTATCTGCGTCAGGAAGGGCGCGGCATTGGTTTGGCGAACAAGATTCGCGCGTATGCCTTGCAGGATGCGGGCGCGGACACAGTGGAAGCCAATGAACAGTTGGGATTTGCCGCGGACCAGCGGCAGTACCATGTGGCGATAGCCATGTTGCAATCACTGGGAATTCATCAGGTGCGGCTGCTGACAAACAACCCGCGCAAGCTTGATGCACTCGAGGCGGGTGGCATTCCCATCATCGAACGTGTTGCACTGACGGGTGACGCCAATCCGCACAATGCACAGTATTTATCGACCAAAGCGACCAAGCTCGGGCACCTTTTGAGCGTGTCGAAGGCGCCGTGAAGAATCGCACACCCGACACTGCCCGCGAGGAGCCCCTCGACACTTCCGTCGATGCGCCGCTGGACATGCCGCCCGCCGTGAGCACGGGGGGAGCCGTCGAGCGTGGTCTGATTGGCGGAATGGCGGATACCGGCAAGTCGCTGGCCCGAGGCGCGGGTGAATACGCGATCCAGACATGGCGACTGACCCGCGCGACACGTCCGCTGCTCAAGCTGATCGGCAGCGAGGATGACGTGGCTCCAGCACAGCTGCATGACGCCATTGATGTGCTGTTCCGGCACCTCTATCGTCACCCTTTGATCGGGCAGAGCACGCAACTGACGGGCTTTCTGCGCAAGCGCAAGCTGATCCCCAACGAACAGTCCACCGAAGACCTGATCCGTTTTCTGGTCGACCAGATGGTGCAGCGCAGTCCGGTATCCATTCCCGAGCCGCTGATTAACGAATTCTGGACTTTCTTCGACGAACTCTTTTCGTCGCCGGAGTTGCGCGGGCTGGGTGAGCTCAGCCTCGACATGGTGCGTCTGGTCGTGCAGACCTACGAGCCGATGCTGGTCGAGATCATCAATTTGCTCAAGGCCGGCCGCCGCTTCAACCAGTGGCAGTTAAAGGAGCTGATGCGCCGGGCCGGAGTGGTACGCGCCGACTTGCGCATCCTGCAGCGGCAGATCAAGGCGCTGCGCTACATCCGGCCGTTCTTTCTCACCGACCCGAAGGACTTTCACCGGCAGGCGGAGATCGTCGCCGACATGGTGCGTGAGTTCGGGCCGTTCTTCATCAAGATGGCGCAGGTCGCGGCGGCCAATGCGGATTTCCTGCCCGACGAAGTTGCGCGTGAGCTGGCGGTGTTCCACGAGGATGTCCCGCCCATGTCGCCGACCGAGGTGGTCAACGCCTTCATGGAATGCCACGGGCGTCCCCCGCAAGAGCTGTACATGGACTTCGACCCGGCGAAGCCGCTCAAATCCGGCTCGATTGGCTCGGTATATCTGGCGCGCAAGCCGATGACGGTAGACGGCCAGGATGTGTTGATCCCGGTGGTGGTCAAGGTGGGGCGGCACAACATCGACCGGGAATTCGTCATCGGCAAGCTGGTGATCGGGCTGGCGATCATGAGCACGCAGTACTGGGCGCCGCATTCCAAGCTGGCGCCATTTTTGCGCGCCATGCAGGAGCAGGTCGACGAGTTCGTACTGGGCTTCGAGCGCGAGCTGGATTTTCATACCGAGGCGCAGATTCAGATGCGCTTCTACAAACGCGCATCGCGCTCGCGTCGCTGGCGGGTGCCGGCGGTGTACGGCGTACAACGGCGGATTCTCGAGATGGAATACATCGCCGATGCCCAGACCCTGATCCGCGCACTGGAAGAAGGTCCGCCAGCCCGGCGTCGGCGCCTGCAGCGGCGCATTACCCGTAATCTGATTTACACCATCACTTATCACGCACTGGCCTGGCAGGAGTTGCATGGCGATCTGCATCCGGGCAACGTCATGGTCAATCGCGCCGGCGAGCTGTACCTGATCGACTGGGGGAACTGCGTGACGATGGATGGCAAATGGGCGGCCGTATGGAACTACCTGATCGGTGCCCTGGTCGCTGATATCGACATGCTCGCGGATGCTCTGATCGCCATTAGTACTGATCCCACCGGCAATGCCCTGCGCCGGGAAGAAATCCGCGCTGCGCTGGACGATACGCTGCGCAAGAAGGGGATCACCCGGCTCACCCCCGTGGGGCTGCTTCGCGAGCTGCGTGAGGAGCGCTTTGAGGGCCTGCATCGACGCGGTCAGACGGCACTGCATCTGATGTCGAACACGCAATCGCTCGGCCTGGTCGTCATCAGTGACTACCTGCATTTGTCGCGCTCGCTCTTCGCCGCGATCGGTTCGTTTGGCAGCGTGTATGCCGAAGGCCCGAAGCTGCGCCTGCTGCAGGACGTGTTGTTCGGTGTCGGCACCCTGCCGGTGACCCTGCTTCAGGATCGGCTGGAATCGCAGCTGGACCGGGCGCGACTGCGTCTGCGCGAGCGCTTTCCCATTCTTGAGGCACCCTCCATGCGTGAATTGACCCGTGCGCGCCTGCAAGCGCTGTCGGTGGACCCGGCATGAGCGTGTTCACCCTGAGCCAGAAGTTGCTGTTCTCGCTGGATGCCGAGAGCGCCCACGTGGTGACCGTGCGCGCACTTCGCCATTTTCCGCGCATCAATTCCGCGCTCATCGGGCAGCGGCTGGACTGTCCGGCCGAGGTCATGGGCCTGTCCTTCGCCAACCCTATTGGTGTGGCAGCCGGTCTCGACAAGAACGGTGAGTGCATCGCCGGTCTATTCGGCCTGGGCTTTGGCTTTGTCGAAGTCGGCACGACCACGCCGCGCGCGCAGCCTGGAAACCCCAAGCCGCGCGTATTTCGGCTGGAAGAAGACCAGGCAATTATCAATCGGCTCGGCTTTAACAACCGTGGGGTCAGTTATCTGTGTCGGCAGGTGGCGCGTGCCCGGCGTTGCGGCCATGTCAGCGGGCCGCTGGGCATAAACATTGGCAAGAATGCGGCGACGCCGATGGAGCGGGCTGTTGACGACTATCTGTACTGCCTGGAACGGGTCTATCCGCTGGCGGACTACATTACGGTCAATATTTCCTCCCCGAACACGCAGAACCTGCGAGATTTGCAGTCGCCCGAAGCGCTGGAGCGGTTCGTGGGGCGGATTGTCGAGCGCGGGGCGCAACTTGGGGGTCGGCACGGTCGCCGGCCCATTGCGCTGAAGATTTCCCCGGACAATACGCCTGATCAGCTCGTCGCGATGGCGCGGATCCTGCGCGAGAGTGGCATTGATGCGGTGATTGCCACCAACACCACCGTTTCGCGTCCGCCATTGATTGATTCACGGCAGGCCAGTC
>JBDNBC010000184.1:0-2993 GCA_039768115.1 Oceanococcaceae bacterium | reverse complement strand
CTGCGTTTTCAAGCGCCCCCCCTGGTTCCGGGGGGGCCGCCCGGCGACTCCCTGTATCAGGTGGCGTTTCGCTACCGCTTGGATCCGGCTGCGCTGGCGCAGTGGAATGGCATCGGCCGCGATGCCCGTATCATTGCCGGCGCACCGCTGCGGCTGCGGCCGCCGTTGCCGGGGCAGCTCCATCCGGTGCACGGCGGCGCGGTGGTGGCCGGGGTGCGTGAGCCAGCGCCCCCCGCTGCACGTCCGCGCGATACCGCTCGTCCCGCGCCGGTCGTCACCGCGCCGCCGGCGCCGCCGGTCGCCGTGGCATCGCCTCCACCCCAAGCGCCCGCTGCAGCGCGGCCGCCGGTCGCGTCTGTCGCAGGGAGCAATACCTGGTTGTGGCCGGTGGATGGCCCGGTGATCCGGCGCTTCGGCGGCGACAGTGACGGCATTGACGTGCGCGTCGACGAGGGCAGTGCGGTGCGCGCGGCGCGCGCCGGCACGGTGGTCTACGGTGGGAGCGCGCTCAAGGGCTATGGCTTGCTGGTGATCCTTGCCCACGAGAACGACCTGATGACCGCCTATGGTCATACGACCGAACTGCTGGTCGGCGAAGGTGATGCGGTCCGCGCGGGGCAGGTCATTGCGCGCAGCGGCCGCGGGCCCGGACAGGCGCCGCTGCTGCACTTCGAAGTTCGCCAGAGCGGGAAGCCAGTGAACCCGCTCGACTGGCTGCCGACGCGGGGCTGACGCTCGCAGGGGTCCGGTTGGCCTGAAGCCGCTGACGCTCTCCGGCGAGCGGCTGGCTTTATACTGTTCGGCTGATTTTCCCCCACCCCATCGGGCTTTTCCCCATGCAGACGGTCTTCCCGCGCATTGAGCGCCTTCCTCCCTACGCTCTGGCAGCTGTCACGGAGATGAAAAAGCAGGCCCGCGCCCGCGGGGAAGATATCATCGACTTTGGCATGGGTAATCCGGACCAGCCGACACCCAAGCACATCGTCGACAAGCTGACCGAGGCGGCGCAGCGCGGCGACACGCACCGCTATTCGCAAAGCCGCGGGATTCCGCGGCTGCGGCGGGCCGTGTGCAACTGGTACAAGACCAAGTTTGACGTGGACCTCGACCCTGAATCCGAGGCCATCGTCACCATCGGCTCGAAAGAAGGCCTGGCGCACCTGGCGCTGGCCACGCTGGGCCCGGGCGATGTGGTGCTGGTGCCCAATCCTGCATATCCCATCCACCCCTACGGTGTGGTCATTGCGGGGGCGGATGTACGTCACGTCAAGATGGTGCCGGGGGGCGACTTCTTTCATGAGCTGGAAGTGGCCATCAAGGAAAGCTGGCCGCGGCCGAAGATGATGCTGTTGTCGTTCCCGGCCAACCCGACCGGCGAGTGCGTGGATCTCGCATTTTTCGAGCGTGCGGTAGCCATCGCCAAGGAATACGGCCTGTGGATCGTGCAGGACATTGCCTATGCCGAGCTGTGCTTTGACGGCTACGAGGCGCCGTCGATTCTGCAGGTTCCCGGTGCGAAGGATGTGGCGGTCGAGTCGTATTCGCTGTCGAAGACTTACAACATGCCCGGCTGGCGTGTGGGTTTCATGGTCGGCAACCGTGAGCTGATCTCCGCGCTGGGGCGGATCAAGTCGTATCTGGATTACGGCACCTTCACACCGATTCAGGTGGCGGCCATTGCGGCGCTGGAAGGTCCACAGGAGTGCGTGGCCGAGATCCGTGAGCTGTATCGCCGGCGCCGTGATGTGCTTTGCGATGGCCTGAACGCCATGGCCTGGCCGGTTGAAAAACCCAAAGCGACGATGTTTGTCTGGGCGCGCATCCCGGAGCCCTTCGCGCAGATGGGCTCGTTGGAGTTCTCAAAGAAATTGCTGACCGATGCCAAGGTGGCCGTGAGTGCCGGGATCGGGTTCGGCAATCACGGCGATGATTACGTCCGTTTTGCCCTGATCGAAAACGAGCATCGGACACGCCAGGCGCTGCGCGGCATTCGCAAAATGCTGGAGAAGGGACTATGAGCGCTGCGCCTTTACGCCTGGGCCTGCTGGGTCTGGGGACGGTCGGCGCCGGCACGGTGCGGGTGCTGCAGGACAATGCGGAAAGCATCAGCCGACGCGCGGGGCGCCGTCTGGTGGTCACGGCGGCCGCGGTGCGCGATGTCGGTCAGGCGCGCGATTGCCCAATGGATGGTATCCGCCTGGAAACGGACCCGATGGCCGTAGCAACTGCTGCGGATGTGGACGTCGTCGTCGAGCTGATTGGCGGCACTACGCTGGCGCGCACGGTGGTCCTTGCGGCGCTGACCGCCGGCAAGCCAGTGGTCACCGCCAACAAGGCACTGATTGCCGAGCACGGCGCGGAAATCTTCGCCTGCGCACGCGCCAATGATCAGCCGGTAGCATTTGAAGCGGCGGTGGCCGGCGGCATTCCGATCATCAAGGCGCTGCGGGAGGGGCTGGCCGGTAATGCCATTACCGAGATCAATGGCCTGATCAACGGCACCACTAACTTCATTCTCAGCAAGATGCAGAGCGAGAAGGCCGCATTCGCGCCGGTGCTGGCGGAGGCCCAGCAGATGGGCTACGCCGAGGCGGACCCCACTTTCGACGTGGAGGGCATCGATGCGGCGCACAAGCTGGCCATTCTCGCCATGCTGGCGTTTGACCTGCCGCTAGCCACCGACGGCATCCGCACGCGCGGCGTGGGGCTGGTTAGCGCGGCCGACCTCGAGGCGGCAGCAGGACTGGGCTATCGGATCAAGCATCTGGCCGTGGCAAGACAATCGGCGGACGGCGTCGAGTTGCGGGTCGAGCCTACGTTGCTGCCGGAAACCAGCTACCTGGCCAAGATCGATGGCGTCATGAATGGCGTCATTGTCGTCGGCAGTGCGGTGGGCAGTGCCGGCTTCTACGGGCCCGGTGCCGGCGCGTTGGCCACGGCGTCGGCGGTAGTGGCCGATCTCATCGATGTCGCCCAGGGGCGTGTTCTGCCGG
>JBDNBC010000183.1:0-2510 GCA_039768115.1 Oceanococcaceae bacterium | reverse complement strand
TGGCAAGGCATACACCCTCCCTGACTTGGATGGCCTCTCCCTGGCCGTCACGGCGGCAGGGGGCAGGACTTGGCACTTCCGCTACTACTGGGCGGGCAAGCAGAAGCGGATGTCGCTCGGCACCTACCCGGAGGTGACGCTTCGAGAGGCCCGCAGCCTACGCGATGACGGCCGCGCCCTGCTGGCCAAAGGCATCAATCCTCGCGTTCACCGCAAGCAGAAGCGCACCGCTGTCCGGCTCGCCGACGAAAACACTTTCGAGGCGGTGTATCGCAAGTGGCTCAAGCATCGCGGGCTCAGCCTCAAGGAAGGCCGGCAGACGACTCTCTCGATCCTTCCGCGCATCTTCGACAAGGATGTGCTGCCGACCTTGGGCAAGCGGTCGATCTATGAGATTAAGCGTCCCGACCTCTTGGAGGTGATCGCCAAAATCGAGAAGCGCAGGGCGCTCTCCGTCGCCGAGAAAGTCAGGACGTGGTTCAACCAACTGTTCCGCTACGCGCTGGTGATCGTGCCGGGCCTGGAGCAGAACCCTGCCTCCGATCTCGATGTGGTGGCGCTGCCACTGCCACCCGTCAACCACAACCCGTTCCTGCGCATGGCCGAGCTGCCCAAGCTGTTGCAGCGGCTGCGGAGCTATCGCGGCCGGCGGCAGACCCAGCTCGGGCTGCGGCTATTGCTGCTGACGGGCGTGCGAACCGGTGAGCTGCGGCAGGCGACGCCGGATCAATTCGATCTGGACCGTGGGCTGTGGATCATCCCGCCCGAGGTCGTGAAGCAACTCCAGGTGGACATGCGCAAAAAGCGGCAGCAGCCGAAGGACATCCCGCCATACATCGTGCCACTGTCGATTCAGGCCATGGAGATCGTCCGGCACCTGCTGGATGAGTTCAAGCCGGCCCAGCGCTACCTGTTCCGGCACGACAGCGACTTGAAGAAGCGCATCAGCGAGAACACGCTCAATGGTGCGCTCAAACGCATGGGCTATCAGGAACGCCTGACCGGACACGGTATCCGTGGCACGATGTCCACTGCGCTCAACGAGATCGGCTACCCGAAGGTCTGGGTGGATGCACAGCTCTCGCACGTCGATCCCAACAAGGTCAGCGCGACCTACAACCATGCCGAGTACGTGGAGCAGCGTCGCCGCATGATGCAGGACTGGGCCGATCGGCTCGACCTCTTCGAGCAGAACCAGGTCGAGGCGGCCAGCATGCCGCTCACCGTGCATCTGGAAGGCGTGCCCGCGTTCCCGAATGAGCAAACCGCAAGCGCACCCTCCACGCCGGTTGCCGCTTCGCCAATCCTGCTCGTGACGAAGCCGGGTGACGCCATGCCGTTGGTTTCTGCCGCCACACATCGGCTGCCGGCGGTTCCGCCCCCTCGATCAGCCGCGCCGCTGGTGCCTTCGGACATTCAGCGCGAGAGGATGGAGCTGTTCGATGTCTTCGAAGCGCCGCACAACCTTCCCGTCGCTGCGTTTGCCAAGATGGCGGGCAAATCCCGCAGGTGGATCAGCTACGAGATCAAGGCGGGCAACTTGCTGGCGTTGAACGTAGGCAACCGCGGCCAGCGCGTGCCGGACTGGCACCTCGACCCACTCAAGCACGAGCTGATCCAGTCCGTCCTGAAGCTGACCAGGGGTGCGGACCCTTGGCAGATCTACCATGCACTGCTGCAACCGCGCTCGATGCTGCGGGGGTGTTCGGCACTGGAGGGCGTGACGGCCGGCAATCTCGACAAGCTCGTGATGGCGGTGAGCACGACCGTAAAGGAAAACGAGTGGTCCCCGCAGCAGGCGAGGTTGGCCTGAGCGGCGCGCGGCGAACGCCGGCCTCTCGGGCTTGGCATGCATCCCGGTAAGATGCCTATCGAACTGCGCGTCGAGAATGCAGACTCTGATCGCTCATGACCACCCAGTCTGATTGATCTTGGTTAGTAATTCAGACAGCGTGATCGAGCCAACGGCGGGACTCGACCCGAAGCGGCCGGAAGGAATACGCAAGCCCAACCGCTGGTTCGCCCTATGGGGCAACAATCTAGTCACAATGAATGAACTGTCCTAATAGCGTTGCGTATGGGACTTTAGCGTCATTACTTGCTGCGAGTCACTGTGAGGAAGAGAGGGCGGGATGATTCTCACGGACAATGAGACAAAGGTCGACCTCCTCAACAACGAGGCGATCGCCAAGACCATCATCGAGCTGCTGTGCGAAAAGCCCGAGCGCGCCGTGACGATCGGCGTTCACGGCGACTGGGGCGCCGGAAAATCCAGCATCTTGGAGATGATCGAGAACGGCCTCGGTTCGGATGAGGACGTGCTCTGCGTCAAATTCAACGGATGGCGTTTTCAAGGATTCGAAGACGCCAAGATCGCGCTGATTGAGGGCATCGTCACCGGGCTTATCGAAAAACGCCCGTTGCTCACCCAGGCCGGCATGGCCGTGAAAGACATCTTCCGGCGGATCGACTGGCTCAAGATCGCGCGACACGGGGGCGGTCTGGCTTTC
>JBDNBC010000182.1:0-7593 GCA_039768115.1 Oceanococcaceae bacterium | reverse complement strand
TTCCAGCACCATGCGAACACCTCGCTCCCGCACTTCCGGTGAATACCGAACCAGTTTCTTGCTCATGACTCCAGTTTCTCAAGGTTGGGAGTCTCCGATTTTCCCGGGGCGGTTCACTCTTGTCCTAAATGGAGACTTGATAGCTCGCGTAACGATCGAACAAGTTGAGGCAAGAGAGACGGTGAGTGACCCGGCCGGAGCGGCGCCCCATAAGCCATTCGGATTCCTCTGGGCCAACTGGAATGCGCTAATCAAAGCGATGCGCCCAGGAGACGAAATCTGGAGCTTCTCCAGCTACGAACAGACTTATATCTGGGCTCCAGATGACCTTTCTTGCCGATCTGGTTACGCAATCTGCAGGGCTGGAAAAGTCGCTGGCCATATGGTCAACATGCGTGCAACCTGCAGCAAAAACAAACTGCCCCAAGGCAAAAAGCCCACATTCTATCGGGATGAAGCCACCTGGGAGCCTCTGAATATCAGTGGGTATACAGCCTGATGGCAAGCTTCATCACTCACCTCTTCTTCATCAGCATCGGATCGCTTGTTAGCGGACTACTCGGCGGATTTATAGGATTCGTACTCGCGTTGGTCATCAATGCCCGCGCTCAAAAGATTGAAGACGAGTGGAAAAACGATAGCCCGCCTTGATGCGCAACGCGAAGCTGAGTTGGACCGGGTTCTACTGGGCAACAAAATAATCACCCAAGGCGCGTTCACCTACCAAGAAATTAGGTCTCGAGGGTTGTGGTCATTTTTCGCCCACGCGAAAAACTGCGGCCTCAAATGGTCTCTAGACGGTCCCTGTGTGGTCTCAACCTGGAAATTCGTGAATTTGCGACCATCGAGAGCAATGGTCATGGCTCGTCGGACTTTCGGAGTAGTGCTTTTTGAGGGAGGTATTCATCAACCTCAAAACCACTCATAAGTCATTGAAATGGCGCGCCTGAGAGGATTCGAACCTCTGACCCCTGCCTTCGGAGGGCAGTACTCTATCCAGCTGAGCTACAGGCGCACTGACTACAACACTACTTCAATTTTACGCCCGTTTGACTGGATGACTCATTCCTTCGGAGGGCAGTACTCTATCCAGCTGAGCTACGGGCGCATTGTGGATTCGGCCACCTAAGTATACCTGCGGGTGCCCGCGCGAGCCTACTGGCGGCTCAGTCCGCCGCGTTCGTTTCCGGGCCGGCATCATCGGCATTCAGAACGCGACCGCTGCGACGGGGCGTCGCCAATGGCTCGGGCTGGGGCGCATTGCTGCGCATCAGATCCTTGCCCGCGTAAACGCCGCCGACACTTTGCAGGGCCAGGCGCTCATTGTCGCGCCGGCGAACGTCGTCCACGACGTCGTTAGCGTCTTCGGCGGAGACGCCGAGGTGATGCAAGGCCGCAGCGCCAAAGGCCATGGCCGATTCGACCGTCTCGCGGATCTGATAATCCACGCCGAGATCCATGAGCTCCAGCGCATGGCCCCGGTCATAGGCGCGGGCGAGCACTTTCGTGAGCGGATACTCATGCCTTAGCAATTGCACGATGTGGCGCGTGGTCTCCGGGTCATCGGTACAGACCAGCACCGCCTGCGCGTGAGCGGCTCCGGAGGCATGCAGGATGTCAGGCCGGGTGCCATCGCCGTAGTACACCTTGAAACCGAAGCTGGTGGCTTCGCGGATGCGGGCGATGTTGGATTCGATGATGGTGATGTCGAATCCACGCAGCAGCAGGGCCTGGCTGGCGATCTGCGCAAACCGTCCGAAGCCGATCATCAACACGCTGCCCTTGAGGTCAACGGCAGTCTCGATGCCATCAAGGTTCTCGGCGGCCGGTTCGGGAGTGACCCAGCTAAGCACAAGTACGCTAAGCGGGGTGAGGACCATGGAAATAATCACGGTAGCCGTCAGGATCGCCAGGGTGTTGGCATCCAGCAGGGCTACGCCGGCCGCCGCGGCAAACAACACGAAGGCGAATTCGCCGCCCTGGCCGAGCAGCACGGCGCGATACACGCCTTCCGCATTCGAGCTGCGTAGCAGGCGAGCCACGCCGTAGATGGCGAGCATCTTCAGGCCCATGAATACGGCTACGAACGATGCAACGGTGCCCCAGGCCTCGGCCACGAGCTGCAGGTCCAGCGACATTCCCACCGCGAGAAAAAACAGACCGAGCAAAATGCCGCGAAACGGCTCGATGTCGGATTCGAGCTGGTGGCGAAAGGTAGATTCGGAGAGCAGCACCCCGGCCAGGAAAGCACCCATGGCCATGGACAACCCGCCGAGCTCCATCAACAGGGCGGCGCCCAGAACGATGATCAATGCCGCCGCCGTCATCATTTCCCGCGCCTTCACGGCCGCGAGCACCCGGAATAGCGGGTTCAGCAGCCAGCGGCCGATAACGATCAGAACCGCGATGGCCGTTAACGCTATAACGATCTCGCGACCCCGCTCTTGGGCGCTGACTTCACCGGCGCCGGGGGCCAGAAAGGCCACGAGAGCGAGCAGGGGAACGATGGCGAGATCTTCGAGCAGCAGAATGGAAACCACGCGCTGGCCTTGAGCCGTGGCCATCTCCCCGCGTTCGCCCAGCAGCTGAAACACGATGGCCGTGGACGACAGCGTGAAGCCCGCGCCCGCTACCAGCGCCACCACCGGAGACAAACCAAGAAGTACGCCGGCCCCGGTCAGCAATGCGCCACAAACGGCGACCTGGAGAGCCCCCAGGCCAAAAATGCTGTGACGAAGTCGCCACAACTTGGAGGGGTGCATCTCCAGGCCAATGACGAACAGAAACATGACGACGCCCAGTTCGGCCACGTGCAGAATGGCCTTGGGATCATCAAACCAGCGCAGGCCGAACGGACCGATAACCAGCCCGGCGGCGATATAGCCCAGCACCGATCCCAGCCCCAGTTTGCGAAACACCGGCACGGCAACGATGGCCGCCCCCAGCAATGCCACCACCTGCGTCAGTTCGCCCGCATACCCTTCCGCCGCCATGACCTATACCCCCAGCAATCTCTCGCGTAAGTGTACGAGGCCTGTTGACGCGCGACATGACCCGGCCCTCGCAGGACATGCGTCTGGCGCCCATGCCAAGATGCCGGCAAACCTGCTTAGACGGTCTGCATGAAGACTTCGGCCCCCGCGCCCCGCCGCCCTGCGCGTAGCGCAATGGATCGCTTTCTGGACGGCGTGGAGTGGCTCGGCAACCTGCTGCCGCACCCGGTCACGCTGTTTGCGCTGCTGGCCCTGTTCATCGTGTTGCTCTCGGGGATTCTGGGCGCGATCGGCCTGGCCGTGCCGGACCCGCGGCCGGAAGGCGCGCCGGGCCGGGCGGCCGACGGGATGATCACCGTGGTCAGTCTGCTGAATGCCGAGGGATTGCGGCGCATCCTGCAAGACCTGGTCAGCAATTTCGCGGGCTTTGCGCCGCTGGGGACGGTGCTGGTGGCGCTGCTGGGTGTGGGCGTCGCCGAGCATTCCGGCCTGTTGTCAGCCGCGATTCGCGGCATGGTGATGCGCGCACCGGCCAAGCTGGTCACCGTGGTGGTGGTGTTTGCCGGGGTGCTGTCGAATACGGCCTCGGAAATGGGCTATGTGGTGATGATTCCGCTGGCGGCCGCGGTGTTTTACGCGCTGGGCCGGCATCCGTTGGCGGGCCTGGCGGCGGCTTTCGCCGGAGTGTCGGGTGGCTATTCGGCCAATCTGCTGCTGGGCACGATTGACCCGCTGCTGGCCGGCATTACCGAAGCGGCGGCCCACATCATCGACCCGGACTATTTCGTCCACCCGGCGGTGAACTGGTATTTCATGATCAGCAGCACGGCGCTGATCACGCTGATGGGCAGCTGGGTCACGATGCGCATCGTGGAGCCGCGGCTGGGCACATATGACGCCGCCTCCAGCGACGGCTCGCTGGCGGAAACGGCGCGCCTGCAACCGCTGACGGCCGCCGAGCGCCGCGGACTAAAGGCGGCGGGGTTGACCTTGCTTGTCCTGGCCATCGGCATCGCCCTGCTGGTCGTGCCGGCCGGCGCGCCCCTGCGCGATCCGGATGTACCCAGCGGGGTCGCCTCGCTGACGCCATTCCTGCGCAGCATCGTGGCGCTGGTCTTTGTGGTGTTTCTGGTGCCGGGGTTCGTTTACGGCCGGGTGGTGGGCTCGATGCGCAACGACCGGGACGTGATCGACGCGATGGCGAAATCGATGAGCACACTGGGGCTGTACATCGTTCTGGTGTTCTTCGCAGCCCAGTTCGTCGCCTTCTTCAACTGGACCCAACTGGGCCAGATCACAGCCGTCGTCGGGGCGCAGGCGCTAAAAGACGCAGGCCTGACCGGGCCGATCGTCTTTGCGCTGTTCATCCCGATGTGCATGCTGATCAACCTGAGCCTGGGTTCGGCGTCGGCGCAATGGGCGGTCACCGCGCCGATCTTTGTGCCTATGCTGATGCTGATTGGCTACAGCCCGGAGGTCATCCAGGCGGCCTACCGCATCGGCGATTCGGTCACCAACATCATCACGCCGATGATGAGTTACTTCGGGCTGATTCTGGCCTTCGCTGCCCGCTATGTCCGCGACCTGGGCATCGGCACGCTGATTGCTCTGATGCTGCCCTACAGCCTGGTGTTCACACTGGGCTGGATGGCCTGGTTCTTCATCTACGTGTTCGGCCTGGGCTGGCCGGTGGGGCCGGCGGCACCCACCTACTATCCCGCCGGCTGAGAGCCGTCAGCGGATCAGGCTGTCACGGATTCGGGCGATGGTCGCGGCATGCACCTGCTCCTTGTTCGCCCGGTAGGCGGCGCGCGGCAACTGCCCGAACGCGGCACCGACCTGTTGCGTCCGCTCGGTTGCGGCGGCCTCCGCCACGACCTCGTCCAAGTACCCGACCGCCACCGCATCGGCCGGTGCATACAGCCGGCTTTGCACCACCGCCGCAGTCAGCGCCACGGGGTTGAGGCGGGCGCGGGGCAACTCGATGCCGAACAGGGGCAACGGCATGCCAATGGCGGTCTCGTTCAGACCGATCTTGAATTCCCCAGCCACGCCAATGCGGGTGTCGCAGGCCAGCAGCAGCAGTGCGCCCATGGCCAGCGCATGCCCGTTGCACAGGGCAATGGTCGGCAGCCGGCTGTCAAAAAGGCGCAAGGCCACGTCGCCGCCGCGATTCAGTAGCGCCTGCGCGGCGCTGGCGTCACCACCTTGCATGATCTTCAGATCGAATCCGGCGCTGAATTTGCCGGGTCGGCCGGTCAGCACCAAAGCACTCGCCTCGCCTTCGGCACGATCAATGGCCCCGATGAGCGATTCGGCCATGGGCGGACTGACGGCATTCACTTTGCCATCATCCATCGTGATCCAGGCAACACCGTCGCGCAGGTCGTAGCTCACCGCCATGGGCGATTCCTTGGTTTGAAAACTGAGCGTTCGAGTATGGCAAATCGGGGGCGGTAAAATGGGGGCCCGTCATGAGTTCGTGTGTTGATGTCGTCTCCTCGTCCGGTTCAGGTTGCCGCGCTGTATATCTTCGTCCCGCTGGATGATGTGCCCGCATTGCAGGCGCAGTTGAGCGCGCTCTGTGCGCAACACCAATTGCGCGGCACGGTGCTGCTGGCTGCCGAAGGAATGAATGGCACGGTCGCCGGCACCGAGGCGGGCATCCGTGCGCTGCGTGGTTTTCTTGACGCCGACCCGCGTCTGGCGCCCTGCACCTGGAAAACTTCGTGGGCGGACGCGATGCCCTTCTGGCGGATGAAGGTGCGGCTGAAGAAGGAAATCGTGACCATGGGCGTGCCGGGCACCGACCCGGCGCAGCTCAATGGCCAGCGCGTGCGCGGCGCCGAGTGGAACCAGCTGCTCGATGACCCGGAGGTCCTGGTCATCGACACCCGCAATCAGTACGAAGTGGACGTGGGAACCTTCCCCGGCGCAGTCTCGCCACAAACCGATACCTTCCGCGATTTCCCCGACTACGTCCGCAACAACCTGGACCCGCAGCAACACAAGAAAGTGGCGATGTTCTGCACCGGCGGCATCCGCTGCGAAAAGGCCACCAACTATCTGCTGCGCGAAGGTTTCGCCGAGGTGTATCACCTGGATGGCGGCATTTTGCAGTACCTGGAGGACGTGCCCACGGCGGATAACCGTTGGGAGGGGGAATGCTTTGTCTTCGACGGCCGGGTCAGTGTCGACAAAGCGCTGCAACCTGGCGTGCACACCCAGTGCCATGCCTGTCGGCACCCGCTCACACCCGAACAGCGCGCCGATCCGCGATTTGTGGAGGGTGTGCAGTGCCCGCATTGTGTTGACCGGCTCACGCCCGAGCAGAAGGCGCGCGCCGCCGAGCGCCACCGGCAGGTCACGCTGGCGGCGCAACGGGGTCGGGCGCATCTGGGCGAGCCGCAGGCGGACGGGTCGTCGCCGTCCTCGTGACTCAGCCCGTTCTCTACAGCTTCAGGCGCTGCCCCTATGCCATGCGCGCTCGCCTTGCCCTGGCGGTCGCGGGTATCGGCGTGGAATTGCGCGAAATCCTTTTGCGCAACAAGCCTGCGGCCATGCTCGAACGCTCGGCCAAAGGCACGGTGCCGGTGCTGATCACCACCGCGGACGAAGTAATCGACGAGAGCCTTGACATCTTGCGCTGGGCCCTCGCGATTTCCGACCCGGAGGACTGGCGTCAAGCTGATGACGCGCAAACGCGTGCGCTGATTGCCGAAAACGACGGCCCATTCAAGCACTGGCTGGACCGCTACAAGTATGCGGAGCGCCACCCCGAGATCCCACCCGACACGGCATTTCGCGCCGCGCTGGACATCCTCGCCACGTGGGAACAGCGGCTGAAGACTCATGACGGCCTGGGCCTGCTAGCCACGCGCCCCACGCTCGCAGACTTTGCTCTGCTGCCGTTTGTTCGGCAGTTCGCGCACAGTGATCGCCGGCGCTGGGCCGACCTGGGCCTGCCCCATCTGGCGGCCTGGCTGGCCCGCTTCGAGGACAGCCCGCTGTTCGCCCGGATCATGCCCAAATGGCCGGTGTGGCAGCCCGGCTCGGCCGGAATTCTCACCGACTTTGCCGAGCCTCCGCCCGCTTGACGCGAATTTGACATTCGCCGGCCGACACTGCGCGGCATGAGGACAACCCATCGACATGACATTGCTGCCCGCCTCCAGCGGAGTGTTCTGGGCCTGCTCGCGGCCGCTGTGGTCTCGGCGCCCGTCCTGCTCTCACGGGATAACGGGCAACGCCTTGCAACAGCCAGCGAAATCCGCACCCTGGCGGCATCGGTCGCGATGTGCCCGGCATTAACCCCGACCGTGTCAAAACGGCTTGAGCAGCACTACGGAAACCCCTCATCGGCCGATGTGCGGCGGATGACCGACGCCGCCCGAAATTGCCAGCGCCGCCAGCAGCAGTTGCCGGAAATGGCCCAAAAGGCCGCGGCCCTGGCCGCCTTGCGCGCCACTCTTCACGCCAACACGTATGAGATTCCGCAGGAGCCGGCTCCACAAAGCCTGCGCTTGAGCTACGCCCTGAGCTCATTCTGACGCGCCGGACCGCTCCTAGCGGAGCCCTTTCAGGAAGACGACGGGGCGTC
>JBDNBC010000181.1:0-2628 GCA_039768115.1 Oceanococcaceae bacterium | reverse complement strand
CCCCGACCGGGCAGGTGCAGCAGTCTCGCCGGCAACCGCGCGTGGTACCTGGCTGCGGCAGGTGGCGTACGTCAGCCGGGCCGTCACCCCCTTCAACGCCCAGTCATTGACACGGTTGTGCGCACGCGCCGCCGAGGGGAACCGCCGCCTTTCCGTGACCGGCGTTCTGGTCAGCGCCGGGCAGTCATTTCTGCAGATTCTGGAAGGGGCCCCCGAGGCTCTGGACGTGCTGCTGAAACAGATACAGATCGATCCGCGGCACGATCAACTGACCATCGTTGCCGATCAGCTGGCACGGACGCGGCACTTCGCCCGCTGGGGGATGGGATGCCACGCCCGCGAAGGGTCGGTGCGCTGGACCCCGTCGCGTTGGCAGGTGCTCACCGAGCGGCTGCTCAAGTCGGTCCATGAGGACGACCCGCTGGCGGCACTGCCGGCTCACTACCTTGAACAGGTCAGCCTGCTTGCCCAGGGGCAGGACGCGCCTGAGCGCATGCGCCAGACAAGATAGACCGCGACCGGGCCGTGGCTCGGCTGGCTACTTCAGCCCGACGCAGTTGGCGTAGTACGTCACCGTTCCGGGCCAGTCCGTGAACACACCCAGCACGCCGACTTCGCGCCCCAGAACATCGAGCACTTCCATCATGTCGCCGTCGTTATTGATCACGCCCGCGTGGGGGTCATCCTGGTTGGCGCCGTTGGTGCTCTGAAAGTAGAACCCGCCGCCGTTGGCAAGCGGGCCGTCACGCTCGAAGCTCCAGGTGATGAAGTCCAGGCCCACGGCCTTGGCGGCCCGGGCATACACCGAGGGTTCGATCACGCCGGCATCGTTCACGCGCACCAGCATCCACAGCGGCGGCGCCAGAATCTTCACGCCGTCGTCCACCAGTTGCTGCATGGAAGGATTCCAGGTCGAAGGATCGGCGTGGTTGAAGGCCGGATCGTCGTAGCGTCCGTCGAGAAACGTTGCCTGCGTTCCGAATGCCGGTTCGTTGCCGATCCAGTAGAGGATGTCGTGGTAATCGAAGCTCTGCGGAAACACGTTTCCAGCCGGCACGCCGGCGAGCTTGTACTCGTCGATCATCTTCTGCGCGTAGTCCTGCTGGGTGAATCCGTTGAACGGCATCGGCACGCTCGGCGATTTCAGCTCGGGCGTCATCTTCACGCCCTGACGCTTGAACAGCTCGATGCTCTCTGCGTGCGTCAGCAGTGTTCCGCGGGACGCATACAGATCGGTGCGCCAGTCCGCGGTGCCCTTCATGTACTGCTCGACCGTGGTGGCGCGCGAATCGGCCGCATCCATCTTGCCCTGCAGCAGACGGAACTCGGCGAGGGTGAAATCGCTGGTACAGCACCGGGCCGACGCAGGCGTTCCGGCAACCGGGTCGGCGGGAACGAAGGGCTGCGAGCATTTGGCCGCGAGTTCGGGAATCGCCAAAACATCGGTGGTCGTGTGCAGGTCGCACTGTGAGTGCCGGCAGACCAGTTCCTGATCGCGGGTAAAGGTCACGTCGCATTCCTGAATGCCGGCGCCCATTCGATACGCCGCCTCGTAGGATTCCTTGGTGTGTTCGGGGAACTGCAAGGGCGCGCCGCGATGGCTGACGGTGAACTCCGTGCGCCGGAACGGACCTTCTGCGCAAGCCATCAGCTCGTCCTTGAGCGCGCCCTCGTCCATGTCCCGGACCAGAAAATAAGGGCGCGGGCCAACCTGCACATTGTTCTTGGCAAGCCCCGGTGGATTGACCTGCTGCCGATGTTCCGGTGGCGCCTGCTGCGCGTTTCCGTTCCCTGCAACCACACCGGTACTGGCGAATACCCCTGCCAGCGTGAACAGCGCGGACGAAAGCGATACATATTTCATGGACGTTCTCCCGAACAGGGTGGACCCGTGACCATCACGCTAGAGGTCGAACATGTAACGACGGTGAAACTTCGCGTAAAGATCGGTGATGGTTGTGTGTCGATGCTGCAATCTTTCAGCGAGCGGGCAGACGTTCATGCGGTCGCCCGCCCGACCATGCGCGCCTGCCCCGTTTTGGGTGCCGTGGCCAGCCGCGCACGGCTGGGGATTCGGCAGGGCGGCGAGGGCGCGGCGAATCGCGGCGAATCGCAGCGAATCGCAGCGGCTCAATCTCAGCCCAACACGGCCGCACTGTGCTCTGCGCAGGTCTGCGATCTGAGCGAAAATGCCGCGGCACCTGTCCCGGCATCTCCGTCGGGTATTTCCGCCCTTTCGGGTACCGGACGAAAATGTGGGTATCTATGCTGATCAGCGGCGCTTTCGCCAAAAACATCCTTGCCAAACAATAGGATGACTTTTCCATGCTGCTGATGATCGACAACTACGACTCCTTCACCTACAACCTCGTCCAGTATTTCGGCGAGTTGGGGGCCGAGGTGGTGGTGCATCGCAATGACCAGATCACGGTTGATGCGGTGGCGGCGCTCAATCCCCGGCACATCGTGCTGTCGCCCGGCCCTTGCACGCCGGACGAGGCGGGCATCTGTCTGGAATTGATCGAACGCCTGCAGGGTCGGTTTCCGATACTCGGCGTCTGTCTCGGTCATCAGGCCATCGGGCAGGCGTTTGGCGGCAAGGTGATTCGCGCGCGGCAGGTGATGCAT
>JBDNBC010000180.1:0-4189 GCA_039768115.1 Oceanococcaceae bacterium | reverse complement strand
GCCCGATTCCGCTGCCGACTCGACGCGAGCGTTTTACGATCCTGATTTCGCCGCACGTGAATAAAGACGCGCGCGATCAGTACGAAATCCGTACGCACAAGCGTTTGCTGGATATTGTTGAGCCGACGGAGAAAACCGTCGATGCACTGTCGAAGCTGGACCTCGCGGCCGGCGTCGACGTGCAAATTCGTCTGCAGTAAAACGCAGGCATCGCGGGCTGCATGGGCAGCCTGTCTTTTGGAACTGTTTGAACTACCGCCACACAGGGCGGCAAGCAAAGAGGCTTAAAAAATGTCAACCGCATTGGTCGCACGCAAGTGCGGCATGACGCGAATTTTCCTGGATAGTGGTGAGTCCGTACCGGTCACGGTGCTGGAAGTGCTGCCCAATCGCGTCACTGCCATCAAGACCGTCGATACCGATGGCTATAACGCTATTCAGGTCACGACGGGAGGCAAAAAACCCTCTCGCCTGAGCCGGCCTGAGCAAGGCCAGTTTGAAAAAAGCGGCAGCGCCCCGGGGCGGGGCCTGTGGGAAGTGGGTTACGCCGAGGGAATCGAAGTTGGCGCCGAGCTGACGGTGACGCAGTTCGCCGAGGACGCGCTGGTCGACGTGGTCGGCACCTCCATTGGTAAGGGTTTCGCGGGCACGATCAAACGCCACAACTTCAGCGGCCAGCGCCAGACGCATGGCAACTCGCTGTCGCATCGCGTGCCCGGCTCCATCGGTCAGAACCAGACGCCGGGTCGGGTTTTCCCTGGCAAGAAGATGGCGGGACACATGGGAAACGCGCGGGTGACCACGCAGAACCTGCGCGTCGTGCGCATCGACGCCGAGCGCAACCTGATGATGGTCAAGGGTGCTGTTCCCGGAGCCAAGGGCGGTGACGTGATTGTCCGTCCTGCGGTCAAGGCGTAAGCGAGGAAATCATGGAATTATCGATGCACATCGGTTCCGGCAGTGTCGCGGTCAGCGACGCCGTATTCGGGGCTGATTTCTCCGAGGGTCTGGTGCACCAGCTGGTCACCTCCTACCTGGCGGGCGGGCGTGCCGGCACCAAGGGCAGCAAGAACCGCAGTGATGTCCGCGGCGGCGGGCGCAAGCCGTTTCGCCAGAAGGGCACCGGTCGGGCCCGCGCCGGGACCATTCGTTCGCCGATCTGGCGCGGTGGCGGTCATACCTTCGCCTTCACCAACCGCGATCACAGCCAGAAGTTGAACCGGAAAATGTATCGCGCCGGTATGCGCAGCATTCTTTCCGAGCTGAACCGCCTTGGTCGCTTGCGTGTTGTCCCCGAGATCCAGCTGCCTGAGGCCAAGACCCGGGCGGTGATGGCGTGGTTGTCCGGTGTCGCCGAGGGGCGCGTGCTGGTAGTCGTTCCCGAGATCTCCCGAGAGCTGGAGCTGGGCGGGCGTAACGTGCCCAATCTGGCCATCAGTTCCGTGGCGGCCGTGGATCCCGTGACCCTGGTGGGCGCCGATGTGGTGGTGCTCACCCAGGCTGCCGCCACGCAGCTTTCGGAGCGCTTCGCATGAGCCTGTTGCTGACCGCCGAAAAGGCATTAACCGTACTGCGCGCGCCGCTGGTGACTGAGAAGTCCTCGCGTCTGGCGGAGACCGACAACGTCGTGACGTTCGCCGTGGCCCGCGATGCCACCAAGCCGCAGATTCGTCGCGCGGTGGAGTCGCTGTTCAAGGTGTCGGTTCAGTCGGTGACCACCGTCTGCGTGAAAGGCAAGAGCAAGCGCTTCGGGCGCAGCATGGGCCGTCGCAGCGACTGGAAAAAAGCCTACGTCCGCCTGGCCGATGGTCAGACGATCGATTTCACTGCCGGCATCGGCGCCTAAGCCGTCCAAGGAGCGTATCCATGGCTACACAAAAGGCACGCCCGACTTCTGCAGGTCGCCGACACGTTATTCGTGTACTGCGCCCGGAGTTGCACAAGGGCGGTCCGGTTGCCGCATTGACGGAAGCCAAGACCAAGAGCGGCGGTCGTAACAATAACGGTCGCATCACCACGCGCCACAAGGGTGGTGGTCACAAGCAGAAGTACCGCATCATCGACTTCAAGCGCAACAAGGATGGCGTGCCGTCCGTTGTAGAGCGGCTGGAGTACGACCCGAATCGCACGGCGCATATTGCATTGCTCAAGTACGCCGATGGCGAGCGTCGCTACATTGTCGCCCCCAAAGGCCTGAAGGCCGACGCCAGTGTGCAGTCGGGTTCAACGGCGCCAATAGCGGTCGGTAACTGCATGCCGCTGGCCAACATGCCGCTGGGTACCACCGTGCATTGCATTGAGCTGAAGCCGGGCAAGGGCGCGCAGATGATTCGCTCCGCTGGTGCTTCCGCACAGCTGGTGGCCCGGGATGGCGGCTTTGCCACGTTGCGGTTGCGCAGTGGTGAGATGCGCAAAGTGCATGCTGACTGCCGCGCGACGATCGGCGAAGTCAGCAATGGTGAGCACAGCCTGGAGTCACTGGGCAAGGCCGGCGCCAAGCGCTGGCGCGGCATCCGTCCCACCGTCCGCGGTGTGGCGATGAACCCGGTTGATCACCCGCATGGTGGTGGTGAAGGCCGGACCTCGGGTGGTCGTCATCCGGTCAGTCCATGGGCGATGCCGACGAAGGGTTATCGCACACGTAGTAACAAGCGCACGGACAAGATGATCATCCGTGATCGCCGTCGCAAGTAAGGGTTTCTGAGATGCCACGTTCCTTAAAGAAAGGCCCCTTCATTGACGCCAGCCTCCTGAAAAAGGTGGAAGAGGCGCAGGCCTCGCGCGTGAAGCGGCCGATCAAAACCTGGTCACGTCGTTCGATGGTGACGCCGGAGATGGTCGGGTTGACCATGGCCGTTCATAACGGTCGGCAACACATGCCCGTCTACGTGACGGAAAACATGGTGGGCCACAAGCTTGGTGAATTTTCTCCCACGCGGACCTTCAAAGGTCACGCGGGCGATAAGAAGAAATAAGGGGCCTCGGAAATGTCAACAACGGCCATTCATCGTTACGCTCGCATCAGCCCGCAGAAGGCTCGCCTGGTGGCGGACCAGATTCGTGGGCTGCCGGTTGAGCGCGCTCTGAATACTTTGACCTTCAGCACCAAGAAAGCGGCAGCTCTGGTCAAGAAAGTGCTTGATTCGGCTATCGCTAACGCTGAAAACAACGACAACGCCGACATCGATGCACTCAAGGTCAGCGAGATTTTCGTTGACGAAGCGCCGTCAATGAAGCGGATCAAGGCCCGCGCTAAAGGGCGTGCGGATCGGATCACCAAACGACTCAGCCACATTACCGTGCGGGTCGCCGAGGTTTAATCATGGGACAAAAAGTACATCCGGTGGGTTTCCGCCTTGGCATTTCGGCAGAACACAGCTCGCGCTGGTATGCGGAGCGGGCCAAGTACCGAGACAACGTCGAGCAGGATTTCCACATCCGTGAAATGCTGCGTAAGCGCCTGAAAAACGCCTCCTGCAGCCGCATCCAGATTGAGCGCCTGTCAGGCTCGGTTGCGATCACCGTGCACACGGCGCGTCCGGGGATTGTCATCGGCAAGAAAGGCGAGGACATCGATCGGCTGCGTCTGGAGCTGGGTCGTATGATCGGTATGCCGGTCAAGGTTAACGTCGAAGAGATTCGCAAGCCCGAGCTCGACGCGTATCTAGTCGCCGAAAGCGTCGCTCAGCAGCTTGAGCGTCGGATCATGTTCCGGCGGGCCATGCGGCGCGCGGTCAGCAATGCCATGCGCCTGGGTGCCGGCGGCATCAAGATTCAAGTCAGCGGCCGCCTCAACGGCGCCGAGATTGCACGGACGGAGTGGTACCGCGAAGGCCGTGTGCCCCTGCATACCCTGCGCGCAGACGTGGATTACGGAACGGCCGAAGCCGAGACGACCTACGGGATCATCGGTATCAAGGTCTGGTTGTTCAAGGGTGAAGTGTTTGCGGGCGCCAACGCCGGCGACACCGCCGCGGCCTGAGGGAGTAACACGCAATGATGCAGCCAAAGCGGACCAAATTCCGCAAACAGCAAAAAGGCCGGAACCGTGGGCTTGCTCAGAATGGCAACTCGGTTGATTTTGGCGAGTTCGGATTGAAAGCTCTGGATCGCGGGCGGATCACCGCTCGGCAGATCGAGGCCGCACGTCGCGCCATGACCCGCCACGTGAAGCGGGGCGGAAAGATCT
>JBDNBC010000179.1:0-3940 GCA_039768115.1 Oceanococcaceae bacterium | reverse complement strand
GCGGCCCTCCATGGCCCAACCGCGCGGGCTCTTGGGCTGGCTGCCCCAGGGCAGCGGCTCACCCTCGGCGACGGCGATCTGCGCCGCCACGAGGTCGAAGCCGGTGATCATCTCGGTCACCGGGTGCTCGACCTGCAGCCGGGTGTTCATTTCCATGAAGTAGAACTGCCCGTCACGGTCGAGCAGGAATTCCACCGTGCCGGCCCCGCGGTAATCGATCGCTTGCGCGGCCCGCAGCGCGGCCTCGCCCATGGCCTGTCGCAACGCATCGGTCATGCCAGGCGCCGGGGCTTCCTCCACGACTTTCTGATGCCGGCGCTGCATCGAGCAGTCACGTTCAAAAAGGTAAACGCCGCTCCCGTGGCTGTCGCAGAACACTTGAATTTCCACATGGCGGGGTTGCAGCAGGTATTTCTCGACCAGCATGTGGTCATCACCAAAGCCATTCATCGCCTCGCGCTTGGCCGCGGCCAGCGCGTCGTTGAAATCGGCTCCGGCATCGACCCGCCGCATGCCCTTGCCGCCGCCGCCAGCGGAGGCCTTGAGCAGTACCGGGTAGCCCATCGCCTCGGCGGCGTCACGCAGTTGCTGCGGATCCTGATCAGCGCCGTGATAGCCCGGCACGAGGGGGACCTGGGCCTTTTCCATCAGCGCCTTGGCCGCGGATTTCGAGCCCATCGCTTCGACGGCGCCCACCGGGGGACCGATGAATACCAGCCCTTCGGCTTCACAGCGGCGGCAGAACGCGGCGTTTTCCGATAGAAAGCCATAGCCGGGATGAATCGCCTCGGCGTTGGTACGTTTCGCCGCATCAATGATGTGGTCGATGACCAGGTAGGACTCGCGTGCCGGTGCCGGGCCGATGTGCACCGCTTCGTCGGCCATCGCGACATGCAGGGCGTGCCGGTCGGCATCGCTGTACACCGCCACGGTGGCAATGCCCATGCGCTGGGCCGTGCGCATGACCCGGCAAGCAATTTCGCCGCGGTTGGCAATAAGGATTTTGCTAAACATTTAAGCCTGCTCTGTGGAAAAGCTCACATCCGAAACACGCCAAAGCGCGTGTCCTCGATGGGGGCGTTGAGGGCAGCGGACAGCGACAGGCCGAGCACCATCCGGGTATCTGCCGGGTCAATGACGCCGTCATCCCAGAGCCGGGCCGAGGCGTAGTAGGGGTGGCCCTGTTTCTCGTAGGTGTCGAGGAAGGGTTTTTTGAAGGCGGCTTCGTCATCGGCCGACCAGGGCTCGCCGGCACGCTCTTTCTGGTCGCGTTTGAGCTGGGCCAGCACGCCCGCGGCCTGCTCGCCGCCCATCACCGAGATGCGCGCATTGGGCCACATGAACAGAAAGCGCGGGTCGTAGGCGCGACCGCACATACCGTAGTTGCCGGCGCCGAAACTGCCGCCGATCAGTACCGTGAGCTTGGGCACCTGAGCACAGGCGACGGCAGTGACCAGTTTGGCGCCGTGCTTGGCGATACCACCGGCCTCGTATTGCTTGCCGACCATGAACCCGGTGATGTTCTGCAGGAAGATCAACGGGATCTTGCGCTGGCAGCACAGCTCGATGAAGTGCGCGCCCTTCAGCGCCGATTCGGAAAACAGGATGCCGTTGTTGGCCAGAATGCCGACCGGGCTGCCGAGCAGACGGGCGAACCCGCACACCAGCGTGGTGCCGTACAGGGCCTTGAATTCGTCGAACTCCGAGCCATCGACAATCCTGGCGATGACTTCGCGCACGTCATAGGGCTTGCGTTTATCGGCAGGGATCAGCCCGTAGATGTCGCTGGCGGGGTACCTGGGTTCCACGGCCGGACGGGGATCGGACTGACGCGGTTTCTTCCAGTTCAGTCGCCGTACTGCGCGGCGCACCAGCTTCAATGCATGGGCATCGTTATGGGCGTAGTGATCGGCCACACCGGAGGTCCGGCAGTGCACATCCGCGCCGCCCAGCTCCTCGGCGGAGACCATCTCTCCGGTGGCGGCCTTCACCAGGGGCGGGCCGCCGAGAAAGATCGTGCCCTGCTCCTTGATGATGATGGTTTCGTCCGCCATCGCTGGTACGTAGGCGCCGCCGGCCGTGCAGGAGCCCATCACGGCGGCGATCTGCGGGATGCCCTGGGCGGACATGTTGGCCTGGTTGAAGAAGATGCGGCCGAAATGCTCGCGGTCGGGGAAGACCTCATCCTGGCGCGGCAGATTGCCGCCGCCGGAGTCGACCAGATAAATGCAGGGCAGGCGGTTTTGCGCGGCGATGGCCTGCGCACGAAGGTGTTTTTTCACCGTGAGTGGGTAATACGAGCCGCCTTTGACCGTCGGGTCGTTGGCGACAATCATGCATTCGACGTTGCAGACCCGGCCGATCCCGGCAACCACGCCGGCCGCGGGCACCGCTTCGTCGTAGACGTTCAGCGCCGCGAGCTGGCCGATCTCCAGAAAGGCCGAACCCGGGTCGAGCAATTGCTCAATGCGCTCGCGGGGCAGCAGCCGGCCGCGATCCTTGTGGCGCTGCTGATACTTGGGCCCACCGCCCTGTTCGATGGTGGCGACCTGCGCGCGCAAGTCATCCACCTGCGCGCGCAACGCATCCGCATTGGCCTGAAATTCAGGGTCGCGAGGGTTAACGGGAGTGCCGATCAGGGGCATGCAGGTGTACTCATGGAAATCATGGCCGGGTCAGTATCGAACGGTGAATCTGGCGAGGGAGGTTTGCGCTGGTTGGCCGTCAGTTCGATTCAGCGAACAACTCCCGCCCGATGAGCATGCGTCGAATCTCGCTAGTGCCGGCGCCGATTTCGTACAGCTTGGCGTCACGCAGCAAGCGACCGGTAGCGTAGTCGGAGGTGTAGCCGTTGCCACCCAGCGCCTGGATGGCTTGAAGGGCCATCTGCGTGGCGCGCTCGGCGGTGTACAGGATCACGGCGGCGGCATCCTTGCGGGAATCCTCGCCGCGGTCCAGCGCCCTGGCCACGGCGTAAAGGTAAGCCCGTGAAGCATTCAGCTCGGTGTACATGTCGGCGACTTTGCCCTGCATGAGCTGGAACTCGCCGATGGGCCGGCCGAATTGCTGGCGCTCGTGCACATAGGGCAGCACCACATCCAGGCAGGCCTGCATAATGCCGACCGGCCCGCCGGAAAGTACCGCCCGCTCGTAATCGAGTCCGCTCATCAGCACGGCCACACCCCCGCCTTCGCGGCCGAGGATGTTGGCGGCCGGGACGGCGCAGTCCTTGAACACCAGCTCGCAGGTGTTCGAGCCGCGCATGCCGAGCTTGTCGAGCTTCTGTGCGCGGGAAAATCCAGGGGTATCCCGCTCCACCAGAAAGGCGGTGATGCCACGCGAGCCGGCTTGCGGGTCGGTTTTCGCGTAGATCACGTAAACATGCGCGTCCGGCCCGTTGGTGATCCACATCTTGTTGCCGTTGAGCACGTAGTCATCGCCGCGCTTTTCGGCTCGTAGGCCCATGCTGACGACATCCGAGCCGGCATTCGGCTCCGACATGGCCAGCGCACCGATATGTTCGCCGCTGACCAGAGTGGGCAAATACCGTGCCCGCTGGTCGGCCGTACCGTTTTTGAAGATCTGATTGACGCACAGGTTCGAGTGCGCGCCGTAGGACAACCCCACCGAGGCCGAGGCGCGGCTGATTTCCTCCATCGCGACGCAATGCGCGGTGTAGCCCATGGCGGTGCCGCCATACTCTTCGCTGACCGTGAGCCCGAGCAGGCCCATGTCACCCAACTTGCGCCACAGGTCCATCGGGAATTCGTTGCTGCGGTCAATTTCCGCGGCACGCGGGGCGATCTCGGCCTGACAGAACTGATAGACGCTGTCGCGCAGCATGTCGATGTCGTCGCCAAGGCCAAAGTTCAGAGTCGGGTAGACGGTATTCATGGAGAAACCTTGATGGCGGGGGGAGAGGAAGGGGCGGCGGGGAGGG
>JBDNBC010000178.1:0-2994 GCA_039768115.1 Oceanococcaceae bacterium | reverse complement strand
TGAAACTGAACCGGTGGCCACCCCGGGGGAATTTGAAACTGAACCGGTGGCCAGGGTGGGGGATTTTGCCGCGGCGATCCGGCGGATCGTCTTCCGATCAACCCCGGTCCGCCGCTCGATCTCGCGCTGGCCTGTCCCTCGTGCCAGCAGCGTCTCCACCGTCAACCGCAGATGGTCCTTCAAGACGTTCACTCCTTCTCCCTCGTCGTTTGCGAGGGCGGCAAGTTACGTCCGGCGCATCTACGAAAAAGCCGGCTGTCGCCGGCTTTCACATCAGATCAGGTGGGGGATTTTGAAGTGGCCACGGGTGGGGGAATTTGAGTGGCCGCCGGGGAGCAGACGGCGGTTCATTCGGCAGAGCGGCGTTCATCCCTGCCGTCCAGCAGCTTCGCCTCGACATCGACGAGGAGATCATCGTCGACGGGTTCGCGGGAGCGGGAGGAATGTCGGAGGCGATATACCAGGCCTACAACAGGCATCCCTTCGCTGCGCTCAATCATTCGGCGGATGCTTTGAGCTGCCACGCCGTGAACCACCGCTGCACCAATCATTGGTTGGGCGATATTCGCGAAGCGTGTCCACACGAGGTGACGCAAGGGCGCCCCGTAGGGCTGCTGCACCTCTCGCCGGACTGCTTCCCTGCCGGGACGATGGTCCTCGCCAGAGAAGGGTACCGACGCATCGAGGAACTGTCAGTCGGCGACGAGGTTCTGACCCACAAGCTGCGCTGGCGCAAGGTCACGGAGACGATGCGCACGGTGCGTCCGCTGTTGAAGATTCGGGGCCAGGGACACCCTGGCCTGGTCGTCAGCCCCGAGCATCCGTTCTTCGCACGCGAGCGGCGTGATGTGTGGCAGACCGAGCCTCGTGGTTACCTGCGGACGCTGGAGCCTGCGAAGTGGATCAAGGCCGGCGAATTGAACAAGGGCGCGTACTGGGCTTCCCCTGGAGAGTTCCCCGCAGCCGAAGCCCCTGCCGTCCCCGTTTACCGCGGCCGAACCATGAGGGTCGATGCTGACCTGATGTGGCTCGCGGGCCTGTACGTTGCCGACGGATGGAGCCGCATCGATGGGAAGCGCGCTGAACTGGTGATCACTTGTGGAAAGCGCGAAGCGGAGAAGCTGCGCTCGATGCTGAACAGATGGCCGCGCGAGGGGTGTCGGTCCACGTCCGATGAACTGGCGTGGACTGAACGCGAGACCGGCACCGCGTACCAGTTCACTGCCGCTCATCGTGGGCTGGTTGAATGGCTTCGGTCGAATTTCGGACATGGTGCTGCTGAGAAGCTGATCCCGGGCTGGGCGCTGGGCCTGGACGCCTCGCACCGTGAGGCTCTTCTGTCCGGGTATCTCGTCGGAGATGGTTGCAGCCCACTCGCGGACGGTAGCCCCCTGGTTATCTGCACCACCGTCTCCAAGGCCCTGGCATTCGGAATCAAGGCGCTCGCCACGAGCCTCGGCCACGCCCCGGCAATTTGCCCCGGCCTGCTGGCGCACGAGCTTGCCGCCGCGAAAGACGGCGAAATTCGGGATGCTGCGCACGGCGTATCGACTCGCCAGCGCAGGATGGGTTTCGGTATTGACCTTGAGCACGAGTGCCGCGCCACCGAGTTTCTCGGCGGCTGTCTTGACCTCGGGCGCACAGCCCACGCAGGGCCCGCACCAGGGCGCCCAGAAATCGACGAGTACGGGCAGCGGCGAGGACGCCAGGATCGCGTCGAACTGCGCTTCATCCACGTCCAGGGGCTCGCGGCTCGCCGGCAACCCCTGCTGGCAGGCGCCGCAGCGTCCCTGATCACCCAGATGTGACACGGGAACGCGGTTGCCTCGGCCGCAGTGCGGGCAGCGGCGGATCAGACTCGTGGTGGATGACATGGCGGACTCGGTCTTGGCTTGAAGGGAGCATGTGGGCCGAATCCCGTGCTGCAAGGTCCCATCGGATCACGACAGTGCGCTGTCTTTCCCCGCTCAGCACTGCCGAAGTCCGTCACGGCCGCGACCAAAACCTGTCACCGGCGGTTTCCGCGCCGCAATTGCGTCCGGTTGAGGGAACCGTGAATCGCGGTTCAAAACCACGGCCGCTCGTCCCTGAAGACGAGACGCCTGGCGGACGGGTCGGTGCGCGAATCGGTGAGCGTCCCTAGGCGGTTGCCTGCGGCCGACGAGGGGTCGCCAGAGCGCTGGCCCCTGAACCTGACGTCAGCGGCGATGAATGGGACTTGCACCCGAGCGGGTCTATGCTCGCACTCACTCAGACCCGTCTCGCACCCCCCGCACGCCGCATCGGTCGGGGCCTCTTGGTGATGTCGCTGAGCCTGCTGTCGGGACTGGGCGGCGGCACTGCGCTGGCCAACGACGCAAGCCCGGAGCGTGTGCAGAAGGTTGGATTGCAGAGTCCCTCGAATCCGTCGTCGAACCAGTATTCGCGGGCGCTCGATGCGCAGGGCGGCTATCGCATCACGGCGGCGTTCCAGAGCGTGAGCGGCAGTCCGGTTTCGCTGAGCTTTCGCATGGAGCCGGCGGTGAGTCGCAGCTCGATGCAGGAATTCGGCATCTCCACGGCCGAGATCGAGGGCCTGCGCAAGGCCTGCGAACGCGTCTCGGGCTGCGACCAGGCCGAGTTCGATCATCGCCTCAAGCAGTACTTCAGCGATCACAAGCTGCGCCTGCGCAACGTGCCCGGCCAGCGCTCGCACCTGTTCGTCGACATCCCGGAAGTCGTGCGGCACAACCGCGATCATGTGCGTCCCGTCTCCGAGGCCTTGCGCGAGCTGGCCGACGAGCAGGGTCGGGATGAGCGCTGGATGTTCGAGGCGGCGGTCGGGCTGGTGCAGGCGGGCCTCGCGTACCGCGCTCCGGCCAATGTCGATGCCGGACGCCAGACGCTCGGCTTCTACACGCCGCCGCGTGCACTAGAAACCGGTTACGGCGATTGCGACACCAAGTCGGCCCTCCTGGCGGCCATCCTGCTCAACCTCGGCTACGAGCGCGTGAT
>JBDNBC010000177.1:0-9942 GCA_039768115.1 Oceanococcaceae bacterium | reverse complement strand
GCCCCTGGACAAGGTATGGGCGTTTCCCGCACCGCAGGGGGAGATATTGCGCCAGCGGGTCGACCGATACTTCGCGCAACTGCAGGAGGCCGGCGCCCTGGCGCCGCTCGTAGACCGACACTTTGAGCACCTGGATCGGCTGGATGCGTACTCCCGCAACGCGTTTCGGGAGCGAGTCGAGAGTCGCCTGCCGGCCTTTCGCGAACTGCTGGAGTCCGCAGCGCAGCGGCACGGCCTGGACTGGCGGTTTCTCGCTGCAGTGGCCTATCAGGAGTCGCAGTGGGATCCGGATGCCGTGAGTGCCACGGGCGTGCGCGGCCTGATGATGCTGACCCGGCGCACCGCCCGCGAGGTGGGGGTCAGGGACCGCAAGGATCCGCGCGAAAGCATCGACGGCGGGGCCCAGTATTTCGTGAACCTGCATGCGCGCGTCTCACCTGATGCGCCCGAGCCGGACCGCACCTGGATGACCCTCGCGGCCTACAACCTCGGCTTCGGTCACTTGCTGGATCTGCAGCGCCTCACCGCACACCTCGGCGGCGACCCGCTGCGCTGGACCGAACTGCGCAGCCACCTGCTCAAGCTCTCGCAACCGCGCTGGTATCGTCATGAGGTCGTGCGCTATGGCTACGCGCGGGGGGCCGAAGCCCGCTCCTACGTCGCGAACATCCGGGCCTACTACGACTTGCTGCGCTGGCGGTTTCCGGCGGCTGGGGAGACCGCTCTGGATGTCGAGCAGCCGATTGCGCCGTTCCGGCTGGAACTGGCGCCCGCGGATGAATCGCAACGACTGGATACGTTGGTGCCGGCCCTGTAGCGCGGTTGGCGGCCCGGACCTAGACCCCGCAGTTGTCCTTGGCAAAGACCCGGTCGGCCCGGTAGCTCGAGCGCACCATCGGCCCGGAGACGACTTCCATGAAGCCCAGCGCCAGGCCGTCCTCGCGCAATTGCGTGAACTCTTCCGGAGGGACGTAACGCGCGACCGGAAGATGGTTCGCTGTGGGCTGCAGGTACTGGCCAAAGGTAACGATATCGACACCAGCCGCACGCACATCACGCAGAGCGGCGAGCACTTCATCGCGGGATTCTCCCAGGCCAAGCATCAGACTGGTTTTGGTCAACACATCGGGCGCGACGGCCTTGGCGTGTGCGAGTACATCGAGTGTCTGGCGGTAGCCCGCACGGGCATCGCGCACGGTGTGGGTGAGTCGCTCGACCGTTTCCAGGTTCTGCGCGAAAACCTGCAGCCCGGATTGCGCCACGACAGCCACGGCCTGCCGCTGACCCTGAAAGTCCGGTGTCAGGGCTTCGACGGCGGTGTCCGGGTTGGCGTCGCGAATGGCGCGGACGCATTGAGCGTAGTGCGCCGCGCCGCCGTCCGGCAGATCGTCGCGGTCGACGCTGGTCAGAACCACATACTGCAGCTGCATCAGACTGACCGAGCGGGCGGCATTGGCGGGTTCGTCGGGGTCCAGCCAGCCACGGGGGTTGCCGGTGTCGACGCTACAGAAGCGGCAGGCTCGCGTGCACACGCTGCCCATGAGCATGATGGTGGCGGTGCCGTGAGACCAGCACTCGCCGATATTCGGGCACTTGGATTCTTCGCAAACGGTGGCCAGTCGGTGCTCGTTGACGATGCCGCGAGTCTGGTAGTAGCGCGGGTCAGTCGGCAACTGCGCCTTCAGCCAGCCGGGCTTGGGCAGGCGCGCGGACGGTGCGCCCTCCACCGGGACTCCGGCGCGGGCGACCGGGCGGGCTTTGATGCCATCGCGCACCGCGGCGAAACCCTGCACCGTGCGGTATTTTTCCCCGCTGCGGACGACGGTTGGCACGTCCATCCGCTGAATCGGGATGCCTTTGAATTCATTCATGGCGCAATTCTAGTCGCTGGAAGGAAGCCTATACTGGGACCATGGAGATGAACGTGAATTCCGTTGTCGGCACGGGCGCGGCCCGGCTGTCCCGCGCGCAGGCGCTTTCCGTGATGGGGCTGATTCTGAGCCTGGTGGGTATCGGGTTCATGAGCCCGGCAGCGGCCGAGGATCTGACGCCTGTGGGTGCCGAGGCCGCGGCGTGGGACGACGCCCCCTTTGGTCTGCGCATTCCGCCCTGGACCGGGGGCTGGGTGGATGGCAAACCCGATCAGCGCACCGAAGACATCCCGGCGCCGCATGCCTATGACACACCGCTGTTCACAATCACCGCGAGCAACCATGCGCAATATGCGGAGCTGCTCAGCGAAGGTCAGAAAGCGCTGTTTGCAACCTATCCGGAGACCTTCACGATGACGGTGTACCCGTCGCGACGCACCGCCACGATGCCGGCGGACGTGTTGCAGGCCAGCGTGGACAATCGCGGCCAGGTCGAATTGGTCAACCAGGGCAGCGGCTTCGAGGGCGCCGTGGCCGGCGTGCCGTTTCCCGAGCCCACGTCTGGCATTGAGGCGATGTGGAATCACGTGGCGCGCTACCGGACGACCGGCTTTCGCGGCTACGTCAACAGCGCCGTGACCACTAAAAGCGGCGATTTCGTGGTCGAACGCTCCTACATCGACATCGTGTTCGGCTACAACAATCCGGAAATGATGGCCGCCGCGTCGCAGCCGATGATCGGCTGGATTCTGGCCAAGGTGACGGCCCCCGCCACCAAGGTGGGCGACGCCTACCTGCTGCATGTGCCGCTGGATCGCAGTGAGAGCGAAACGCTGGTCTGGGTGTACAACCCGGGCACGCGCAAGACCCGGCGCATCGGCGAGGTGGGCTTTGACAACCCGGCGTGGGACGGACTGATGACCCAGGATCAGATCGACATGTTCAACGGGCCATTCGATCGTTACGACTTCAAGCTCATCGGCAAGAAACCCATGTTGGTGCCGTACAACACGGAGCGGCTGCACAGCAGCGCTGTGAAATATGAAGACATCATCACCCCCGGGCATCCGAACGCGGAGCTGATTCGCTACGAGCTGCACCGCATGTGGGTCGTCGAGGCCACCCTCAAGGAGGGGGCGTCGCACATTTACGCGCGCCGCATTTTCTACATCGATGAAGATTCCTGGCTGGTGCTGATGCAGGACATCTACGACAAGCGCGGTGAGTTCTGGCGTTATGGCGAGTCCTATGCGCGTCAGTACCCGCAAATTCCGCTCCTGGTTAACGCCATGCAGACGCACTACGACCTGCAGTCACGGCGTTACGTCATTCTCAACATGACCAACGAAGAGCCCCAGGACGTGGAATACGATCATCAGGCCCCGCTGGGTCATTTCACCAGCGCCTCGCTGCAGCGGTTTGCTTCGCGTCGCCATTGAGCGCACACCCATCCCGCAATTCGGGTTGATCGAGCGTTTGCTGCCGTTACTGGCAGAATGTTGTTCCGCCTCCGAGCGGCATGCTGTGCTGTGCCGCCGGGTTGACCTTGTCCGGAGATTCCTCGCGTGCTTGAGCTCTACACCTATTACCGCAGCGTCTCGGCGCACCGGGTTCGCATCGCCCTGAACTACAAGGGCATTCCGTACCGGTCGGTCTACATCGACGAAGACAATGACGAGCAGAGCAGCGATGCGTATCTGGCGCGCAACCCGCAGGGCCTGGTGCCCGCGCTGGTGGTGAATGACGGGCTGACGATTACCCAGTCCGCCGCGATTCTCGAGTACATCGAGGAAGCCTATCCCGAGCGACCGCTGTTGCCGCGGGATATCACCGACCGGGCCCGGGTGCGCAGTTTCGCTCAGGTCCTCATTGCCGATACCAACCCTACGAACATCCTGCGCGTGTATCGCTACATGCGGGACCAGATGCAGCTGGACTACGATGCGCGCCGGCGCTGGTACGAGCACTGGGCTCACAAGGGCATGCAGGCGGTGGAGTCACTGCTGACCTCCGACTTGCAGCCGGGACGTTACTGCCATGGCGATGTGGTGACGCTGGCCGATGTCTGTCTGGTGCCGCAAATGGCCAATGCCGAGGCCAATGGCCTGGATCTGAGTGCCTACCCGCGGGCCCGGCAGGTGTACCGCAGCTGTGGCGCACTTTCGGCCTTCCAGTCGGCGGCGCCGCTAACGCAGGGCGACCGGCTGGCCAAGGCCATTGCCCGACCCGGCTGACGGCCAGCGGTCTTCCGCAGAGGGCCGCATTTGGTTGTAGTCTCGCAGTATTCCCAGATGAGGGAAATACGGGAGACACAATGAATCAGAACAACGTCGCTGGGCACCAGACGGACACCGTCGAATCCGAACGCGAGCTGCTGCTTGATCAGCTCGACACCTTATGCACCCAGCAGGACGACGCGCGCGATCGGGCGCGCCTCGTGGATTTTTTGCGCGCGTACTACGCCAGCGCCAACCTCGACATCCTGAAAAGCCTGCCGCCTCCGGATTTGCTGACCCGCGGCGTAGCCCACTGGAAGCTGCTGCAGGCCCACCCGGATGAGCAGTTTCTGGAAATTGTCGAACTCGCCGACAGCGGACGCTGGCTGTTGCGCTGCGTCGGGCCGGACATGCCCTTCCTGGTGGATTCCTTGCTGATCGCCTTGCGGCGCAGCGGGGCGCGGCTGGGATGGATGGTGCATCCCGTGCTGCCGCTGCGCTGGGACCAGGGGCAGGCCGTGATCACAGCGGACACGGATGTCACGCCGCGTTCGCTCATTCAGGTCGAGTTTTCCGGCGTCGATTCGCAGGTTGTCGAGTCGCTGCACACCAGCCTGCACACGACGCTGCGGCAGTTGTCGGCGGTGGTCGAGGACTATCCCGCCATGCGGGCTCGCGTTGCGGCGGAAGTGGAGGGCATGGCGGCGGAGGTGCGCGGCATTGCCAGCGATGAGCGCGCGGAGATCGGCCGGCTGTTGCAGTGGCTGGAGGCCGACCATTTCACGTTTCTGGGCTATCGGGAAACGCACGCCGGCGACAGTCAGTCCGCGGAAGATTCGGCCGCCTGCGGGCTGGGTCTGTGGCGCGCCGATGAGCCGGAGCCGATCCGCATTGCGCCGCCGGAGGAGATGGCCAAGTACGCCAGTTCGCGGCGCCCAATCGTCATCACCACGACCGAAGGCCGCTCACCGATCCATCACGATGAGTATTGCGACGTGGTGGTCATCAAACGCTACGACGCCGACGGCAACCCGGCCGGCACGGCACGGTTTCTCGGACTGTTTGCCTCCGAGGTCTATAACACGCTGCCGCGGCGTATCCCGCTGATTGGCCGGAAAATCGAGCAGGTCATGCTGCGTGCCGGCTTGCGCGCGGGCGGCCATGCGGCCAAGCAGTTGCGTGACATTCTCGACAGCCTGCCGCGGACGGAGCTGTTCGAGTCCAGTGTGAGCGAGCTGCTGACTCTGGCCCAAGGGGTGCAGACGGTGCGCGAGGCGCACAACCTGCGGCTGTTCCTGCGTCGGGACCGGTACGGGCGGTTTTACTCCTGCATGATTTATCAGCATCGCGAACGGTACAGCTCGACCACCCGGCGGGCCATGAGTGACGCGCTGATGCGCCTGCTCGGTGGGCATGAGGTGCAGCATGAGGTGTCTTTCCAGCGCGACGGACTGGCCCGCACCCATCTGCTGGTGCGCACGCCGCCCGGCACGGCAACGCCGCTGACAGTCACCGAACTGGAAAGCCGCCTGCAGGATCTGGCCACGCGCTGGGAAGACGCGCTCCTCGCGGCGCTGAAGAAGCTGCTGCCCGATGTCCGCGCCGAGCAACTGCTGCTGCGCTGGGGTAGCAGCATTCCGGCCAGCTACCGGGAGGACATCCGCCCGCTCGAGGCCGCCACGGACCTGCAGTACCTGGACATGGTCGAGGCCCCCGGTGATCTGCGGGTTCGGCTGGTGCCGGCCGCCGACAATTTGCTGGGCTTGAAGCTATATGGGCACGGTGACATGCCCAGCCTGTCACTGGTGCTGCCGCGATTGGAGCAGTTTGGTCTCAAGGTGCAGGCGCAACATCCCTACCGGATGGGCACGACTGACAAGCCCGGTTGGATTCAGCATTTCGACCTCGCCTACACGATGACGGAGTTTCCGTCGCGGGAGCGGCGCAGTCATTTCGAGGAGGCCTTTGTCGCCGCCTGGTGCGGCACGCTCGAACACGATGGGCTGAATGCTCTGGTGCTGTCCTGCGGCTTGCCGGCGCGGGAGGTGGCCCTGACCCGGGCCCTGGTCAAGTACGTCCAGCAATCGCAGTTGCCGTTCAGTCAGGGCTACATCGAACAGATGCTGCTGGCTCATGCCGACTTTGTGGCCGGGCTGCTGGAGCTGTTTCGTCGGCGCCTTGCACCGGGCCGGGATGCCGATGAGACTCAGAGCATTATCGATGACCTTCAGCGCCAGCGTGACGCCGTCGACAGCCTGGATGCCGATCGCCTGCTGGCCTGCCTGATCAGCGTGGTCTGTGCCACGGTGCGCACAAACTTCTATCAGCAATCGGCATCCGGTCAGCCCAAGGCGCACATCAGCCTGAAAATCCGCTCGCGGGACGTTCCCGAGCTGCCGCGGCCACGGCCGATGGTCGAAACCTTTGTCTATGCGCCGGAGGTGGAAGGTGTGCACCTGCGCGGCGGGCCGGTGGCCCGTGGGGGCCTGCGCTGGAGTGATCGGCGGGAGGATTTCCGGACCGAGGTGCTGGGGCTTGTCAAGGCGCAGATGGTCAAGAACGCGGTGATCGTTCCGCAGGGAGCCAAGGGGGGGTTCGTGCTCAAGTCTGATGTCGACCGGCGCGACCGTGCCGCCTGGCAGGAGGCGGGCATTGCCGGCTACAAGACCTTCATCCGCGGGCTGCTGGACATCACCGACAACCTGGTGGACGGCGAGGTCGTGCCGCCACGGCAGGTGCGGCGGCACGATGGGGATGACCCCTACCTGGTGGTGGCGGCGGACAAGGGCACGGCCACGTTCTCAGATATCGCCAACGGCATTTCCGAGGAGTACGGCTTTTGGCTGGGCGACGCCTTTGCCTCGGGGGGCAGCGCCGGTTACGACCACAAGAAAATGGGTATTACCGCGCGCGGTGCGTGGGAGTCGGTCAAGCGACACTTCCGCGAACAGGGCCGCGACTGCCAGCGCGAGGCGTTCACCGTCGTGGGCGTAGGCGACATGGGCGGGGACGTATTTGGTAACGGCATGCTGCTTTCCGAGCATATCCGTCTGCTGGCCGCTTTCAACCACATTCATATCTTCCTCGACCCCAACCCGGATGCCGCATCCAGCTTTGCCGAGCGTCAGCGCCTGTTTGCGGGGCCGAAGTCGAGCTGGGCTGATTACAACACGGCACTGATCAGCCCGGGCGGTGGCGTTTTTCTGCGTAGCGCGAAATCGATTCCGTTGTCACCCGAGATTCGAGCCGCGTTGGACATCGAGGCGGAGTCCCTGAGCCCGAATGCACTGATCTCGGCCATCCTGCGTGCACCGGTGGACTTGCTCTGGAGCGGTGGGATCGGCACCTACGTGAAGGCGCGCAGCGAGTCCCATGTCGAGGTGGGCGATCGGGCCAATGATGCCTTGCGGGTCAATGGTGATGAGCTGCGCGCCCGGGTGGTGGGCGAGGGCGGCAACCTGGGCATGACCCAGCTGGGTCGCATCGAGGCGGCGCGGCGCGGCGTACGGGTGATCACCGATTTCAACGACAACGCGGGCGGAGTCAACTCCTCGGATCGTGAGGTCAACCTGAAGATTCCGCTCAACACGCTGGTGCGCAGCGGCACGCTGGCGCTCGATGCGCGCAATACGCTGCTGGAATCGATGACCGATGAACTGGCTGCCAAGGTGCTCGAGGACAGCGATCAACAGACGCAGGGCCTGTGCCTGCAGGCCCGCAGTGCACCCGCCCGCCTGGCCGAACACGCGGCGCTAGTCCGTACGTTGGAAAAGCATGCGGACCTGGACCGGGGACTGGAGCATCTGCCGGATGAAGAAGGGATTGCCGAGCGCCGCCATGCCGGGCAGGGTCTGACCATGCCGGAGCTGGCGGTGTTGGTGTCATACAGCAAGCTCGACCTGTTCTCGGCGACGGTCGGCAGTGATGTTCCCGACGACCCCTATCTTGAAGCCGAGTTGTTCGGCTACTTCCCACGCGCTGTTCGCGAGCAGTTTCCCGATGCGCTGGCCGGACACCGGCTGCGCCGCGAGATCATCGCCACGGTCACCACCAACCGCGTGGTCAATCGGATGGGGGTTGGCTTTGCCCGGCGAATTGCGGACGAGCATCATCTGCCCATCGCCAATGTGGTTAAGGCCTGGCTCGGTGCGAGCGCTATTCTGGACGCCGAGGTCCGCTATGCCCAGATGGAAGAGGCCGGAGCGCCTATCGATGCCATCTATGCCGCCCTCGACCGGCTGTCGGGGCTGCTCAAGCGCGTGACGGTCTGGTTGCTCAATGAGCACGCCGCTCTGCCCCCGCTCAGCGCATTGGTCGATACCTATGCCGCGCCGCTGCAAAGCTTCGAGGCCGGCCTGGAGGACTGGATGCGCGGCCCCTATGCCGAACGCCATCAGCGAATTGCCGAGGACGCGGTGGCGGCCGGCTTCGCCGTGCGGCAAGCCGGGCAGCACGCACATCATCATGTGCTGGGTGCCGGGCTGGATATCACTGTTCTCGCGCGCCGCCACGATTTGCCGATGGAGGCGATTAGCGCCATCTATTTTGCGTTGGGGGCGGAACTGGACATGCCCTGGCTGCTGGACCAGATCAATGCGCTGGCCGTTAGCAATCGCTGGCAGGCCATGGCTCGTAACCAGTTGCGCGAACAGGCTTTCCGCATTCACCGGGCGGCCTGTGATGCCGTGCTGCGCTCGGACGACGCCGCGCTCCCGGCGGCGGATCGACTACGCCAGTGGCAGGATCAACAGCAATCCGCACGGGGCATGGTGGCCAGCTCACTCAACGAGCTGAAGGCGCTCGACGTGACCGACTCCGCCGCGCTGACCGTCATGCTCGGCCAGATGCAGCGCCTGGTCGGGATGTAAATCAACACGTCACGGGCAGGATAGAATCGCGGCCCGAAGTGAACTGGCTGAGATGTCTGCATGCGCTGGAGCGGATTCGTGTTGCTCGCGCTGGCGTATGTGCTGGTGTTTTTTCATCGCATGGCGCCGGCGGTCGTTTCGCCTGATCTGCAAACGGCCTTCGCGGTTGATGCCACGCGCCTGGGCGTACTGGCCGCGAGTTACTACTACATCTACACCCTGATGCAACCGCTGTCCGGGCTGGCAGCGGACATGCTGGGGCCCCGTCTGGCCGTGGGTTTGCTGGGATTGGTTGGTGGGGTCGGCAGTATTGTTTTCGGGCTGGCTGACACCTTCGCCGTGGCCAGCATCGGCCGCTTGCTGGTGGGGTTTGGTGTGGCCTTCGTGTTCGTCGGCCTGATGAAATACAACAGTGTCTGGTTCCATCACTCGGTATACGGGCGAGTGTCGGGCTTTACGTTGCTGCTCGGAAATCTCGGCGCGGTACTCGCGTCCGGGCCACTGGCCGTGCTCCTCGGGCTGGCAAGTTGGCGCACCGTGTTCGTGGTGCTGGGGATCGTTGCTATTGCGCTGAGCGTGGCCATCCTGCTGTTCGTGCGGCTCCCGGCCAACCATCAGCATCACCGGCAAAAGCCCTGGCACATCTTGCGCCTGCCCGGCATCCGCTGGGGCGCACTGGCCATGTTTGGCACCGTTGGCAATGTGTTTGCCTTTGCCGGATTGTGGAGCCTGCCGATGCTGCAGGATCGTGTCGCAATGAGCCGCGACGCCGCCTCCGCGTACGTGACGGTGCTAATGCTGGCGCTGGCCTTCGGGGCGCTGAGTGCGGGCTGGATTTCTGACCATCTGGGCCGCCGCCGGCCGCTGGCGATCACCGGAGCGGCGCTCATCACGCTGGGTTTTGTGCTGCTGGCGCTGCTGCCATGGACGCCGGGGATCAGCGTGGCGGTTTTGTTTGTCGTGCTGGGGATGGGTGGCGGCTGGGTC
>JBDNBC010000176.1:0-3865 GCA_039768115.1 Oceanococcaceae bacterium | reverse complement strand
TCGTACAAAACCCACCTGATCGCGAACCTGACAGAACGGGCGATCAACACCTGCCTTAGAGCCCAGGGTTTGGAGATTTAGGCTCCCGCGTGCGGCAAAGCACGATCTAGCCCGAATTATTCAGTGCGCCCCGACGGCGCGTAACACCAGTGGAGGAAGGATCCACCCAGATAGTTGTCGATAAGTCTGGTAGCTGACGAGCGGCTTTGCCGGGTAACCGGTCGGGTCGAAGCCTCGTGACAAAGGCCGCTTTGGGCGGTTGAGCGATCCAGCGGGCCGTAACGCGAGTGAAGTCTGAGCAGGCCTCGAAAGTGATGATGCGGATGCTGACCCGCCTGAATAACGGGGAAAGCAGCACGGGTTGGGAAGCAATCGACACGCGCACCTGCTCGATCCGCCGGGGTAATGGGCACGGCACGTTGGAAGGGTGATGCGGGTAATCGGGGGAGACCCGTTGCGGGCGAGGGTAGCGGCCTCGACGTCGTGTTTGGCACGGCGGCTCGGAACGGGAGTCGGACAGGGTCATAGTACTGCCGATGCCGGGTAATGCCGGTGGAGGGAAGGACCCTGACTTCTGGTGTGCTTTTGACGATGACGAGGTGGAGGCGATTGGCAATGAGCCTGCAAACGCCTGACAAGATCCGGACTCTTCAGAGGAAGCTGTATCGTAAAGCGAAGGCGGAGCCTGCCTCCCGCTTCTATGTGCTCTACGACAAGATCTGTCGCGACGACATTCTGCACCATGCCTATCGGCTCGCCCGCGGCAATGCGGGTTCACCGGGCGTGGACGGTGTGACGTTCGCACGGATTGAGGCGGCGGGTGTACAGGAGTGGTTGACAGGCCTGCGCGAGGAACTTGTCTCAAAGACATATCGACCCCAGCCGGTGCGACGGGTGATGATCCCAAAGCCTGGCGGCGGAGAACGGCCACTCGGCATACCGACAATTCGGGACCGGGTGGTGCAGACCGCCGCCAAACTTGTGCTGGAGCCGATCTACGAGGCGGATTTCGAGGACAGCGCCTATGGCTATCGCCCCAATCGGGGAGGTGGTCAGGCGGTCAAGGAAGTGCACCGGCTGCTATGCCGGGGCTTTACCGACGTGGTTGACGCTGATTTGTCGGGTTATTTCGACAGCATCCCGCACGCGGATCTCATGAGGTCTGTGGCCCGCCGGGTCGTCGATAGGCATGTGCTGCATCTCATGAAGATGTGGCTTAGAGCGCCTGTCGAGGGGCAGGATAGCGACGGGAAGCAGCGCATGAGTGGTGGTCGAAAGGCAACGCGCGGAACGCCCCAGGGCGGTGTCGCGAGTCCGCTGTTGGCCAACATCTACATGAACCGTTTTCTGAAGCACTGGCGTCAGCGCGCGCGAGACGAAGTGTTCCGAGCTCACGTTGTCTCCTATGCCGACGATTTCGTCATCCTCAGCCGCGGCTACGCGGATGAGGCTCTGGCGTGGACGCGGGCGGTGATGACCAGGCTGGGGCTCACGCTCCACGAGGGTAAAACCTCGGTGAAGAATGCCCGGGAGGAGCACTTCGACTTCCTTGGTTATACCTTCGGCCCCGAGCATTACCGCAAGGATGGCCATTGGTATCTGGGCGCCAGCCCATCCCGGAAAAGTGTCCAGCGATTGAAGGGCAAGGTGAGCGATATCCTCGTACCCGGCGAGATGGGTGCTTGGCCTGAAGTGAGGAGCCAACTGAACAGCTTGCTGCGCGGTTGGGCGAATTACTTCAGCTACGGCACTCGCTTGCAGGCGTATCGGGCCGTCGACCAACACGTTTATGATCGCGTCCGGCACTTCCTTGCGCGGCGGCATAATGAGCCAGGGCGCGGAACGCGTCGCTTTTCCCGTGACCATGTCTATGGCGAGGGTGGCGTCCTGCACCTGAAACGCTTGCACATTGGGCCACCATCGAAAGCTGTGCGGTGAAGCCAGTCGGAAAGCCGGATGCCGGAAATCGGCACGTCCGGTTTGATGAGCGGGGAGGGGAAACGGAGCAATGGCACGGACTGAGGCACCGGTATATGGCGAAAGCCCCGGGAACGGCCACTCCCCGATGCCTTACACCACCGCGCCTTTCCTCGACTCTACTGAGAGCCGTCGCGTGGAGTGATGGCATGCGAAGCGGTTCCGTGATCTGACGGCTTTTGTGGGGGGATTTTTATGATGCTGGAGGTGTGGGGAGATGGGTTCGGTCGGCGGCGTCTTGGCCGCGCTGTTTACGGTGCGCGGGCTTCCATGACCGAGAGCATATGCGCGATGACAGGTCTGTTCGGCGTTGCGCTCGGAAAAGAGATGCGGACGCGGGTTTTCAGCACCTCTATCCGGGCGGCGATTTTCAGGAAGGTGGTGCGGATGGTCTCGAAGGTGGCGGTGCGCCAGCGGGATTTTCTCGGTGCTGCGGCGCGCAGATCGAGCATGAGCCAATAGGCGGCGGTATGGAGAAACAACCGGAACTGGTTGGCCTCCCAGCGGTGGCATGAGGTGCGGTCGGAGGCAAGGTGCCGCTTGTGCTCCTTGATCATGTTCTCCATTCGGCCCCGGGCGCAGTAGAGCTTGTCGTAAAGATGCTTCGCCCTGCCGCCGGGAATGTTGGTGACGATGAAGCGGGTATCCGCTCCCATGCCGTGCTTAGCCTCGACACGGGCGACGATGCGGCGTTCACGGCGCCAGGAGCGAGCGGCGTAGCGAGCCTGGTAGAAGCGGCGCACGCAGTCCTTGTCGTGTAGCGCCCGCCGGGTGGCGGCATCCTCGGCCCAGGGCGCGGCCATCGCTTTCAGGCGGGCATTGGTGGATAGGCCGAGGACATAGGAGCAATCCATGTCTTCCAGCACGTTCATCACCTCCGGTGTGCCGTAATGCCCGTCGCCGCGCAGCAGAATTTTCACACGCGGCCAGTTGCTGCGGATACGGCGGATGACATGGCGCAATACGCTGGCGGCTTCTGCGCCCGAGGGGCGCTTGCCGGGGCGCAGGATGGCGGCGACGGGCTTCCCGGTTCCGGCTTCGAAGATCAGGATCGGCTGGAAGCAATAATCCCCAGCATGGGTGTTGAACAAACAAAGCTGCTGGTCGCCATGCACAAGGTCGACCGTATCATCGATATCGAGCGTGATTTCATCAGGGACGCGGGTGTAGCTGTCGCAAAAGGCGTCGATCATCCTCAGCCCCATGCGCGCCAGCATCTGCCAGTTCACCGCATTCTCCAGCCGTGAGAGCGTCGGCTGCGACGCCAGCCCGATATCCGCGTCGGGGCGCTTGTCGCAGGCGATTTTCAGCGCCGGATCGTGACGCAGGGTATCGAGATCGTCGCAGTCCTCATGTCCGCAGGCGATGGCGACCATGCGCGCTTGGATCATCGAAGCGTAAGAGTGGACCACTCGTGCCGGATCGCGCGCATCGGCGATGCAGGAGGCCAGCAGCGTACTCAGCTTTCTGGCACGCCCAGCTTCCCGCAACAGCAGCGCCCCGCCATTCGAGGACATCGCCCCACCGTCGAATTTCGCGTGGATGTCGAGACCATCGACGGGTGACAGGCCGGGCAGGATTGAGGCATCGACAGACATGGCGGGCGGGTAACTCAGTTCGGAATGTGTTGAATGTGTATGGCAGAAAATTCATACACGATTCCAGCCGCTTAATCCAAGACTGCCACTCCAAAACCGATCGCTGGTGAATAATTCGGGCTAAATGCATCCTATATGAATGAATTTAGGCCTAGGACGGCCATTCCCGCGTCGACAGCAAGCCGCCATCCACTGGTAACTCAATGCCCGTAATCCAGCGTGACTCGTCACTGCCCAAGAATGTTGCTGCGTAAGCGACATCCCAGGCCGTGCCCTCAACGCGCAGTGGC
>JBDNBC010000175.1:0-7088 GCA_039768115.1 Oceanococcaceae bacterium | reverse complement strand
GATGCTCTCGAGAATTGTCCGCAACCCGCGCGCCCCGGTCTTACGCTCCATGGCCTTCCGGGCAATTGCCCGCAGCGCCTCGTCGCGAAACTCAAGCTGGCAGTCTTCCATTTCAAACAGCTTGCGGTATTGCTTGGTTAACGCATTCCGCGGCTCATTGAGAATGTTGACCAGGGCCTCCTCGTCGAGCTCCTGCAGGGTGGCGACCACCGGCAGGCGGCCGACAAATTCGGGAATCAGCCCAAAGCGAACCAGATCATCGGGCTCAACCAGACCTAGCAGCTCGCCGATACTGCGGCCGTCATCCGGGTTCTTGACGTCAGCATGAAAGCCGATGCCCCCCTTGCGTGAACGCTGCGCGACGATCTTGTCGAGGCCGGCAAAGGCCCCACCGCAAATAAACAGGATCCCGGAGGTGTCCACCTGCAGGAATTCCTGTTGCGGGTGCTTGCGGCCCCCCTGCGGCGGCACGGAGGCCGTGGTGCCCTCGATCAGCTTGAGCAGTGCCTGTTGAACGCCCTCGCCCGACACATCGCGGGTTATCGACGGGTTTTCGCTCTTGCGCGAGATCTTGTCGATCTCGTCGATGTAGACGATGCCACGCTGGGCCTTCTCGACGTCGTAATCACATTTCTGCAGCAGCTTCTGGATGATATTCTCAACATCCTCACCGACGTAGCCCGCTTCTGTCAGCGTCGTCGCATCGGCAATGGCGAAAGGCACATCGAGCAATCGCGCCAAAGTCTCGGCCAGCAGTGTCTTGCCCGAGCCGGTGGGGCCGATCAGCAAAATGTTGCTCTTGGCCAGTTCCACATCCGACTGGCGGTCCGTTGCATTGTTCTCGAGCCGCTTGTAGTGGTTGTACACAGCGACAGATAGCGCTTTCTTGGCAGCTTCCTGGCCGATGACATACTCGTCGAGCACAGCGCGAATCTCTCGCGGCTTGGGCAGACCGATCCGCTCCGGACGGCTTTGCAGTTCTTCACGGATGATGTCGTTGCACAGCTCGACGCATTCGTCGCAGATGTACACCGACGGACCGGCGATCAACTTACGAACTTCGTGCTCGCTCTTGCCGCAAAATGAGCAGTACAGGGTGCGACCCTGACCGCCGCTGCCACGTTTTTCTTCAGTCATGCATCGGGGGGAGACGAAGGTCTCATTGTTATATCACCAATCCACCGCAACGTGCCGCGCGGCTCGCTGCGCCAAGGGTGGATTGCAGGAACCGGGCCCTCGGTCGGGCTCCGTAATAATCAACTCGCGGCGTCGCCCTTGCCGCCGCTCGTTTCCGCCATGTCGCGTTTGCGCAGCACCTCGTCAATCAGACCGTACTCGGCGGCCGAATCGGCACTCATGAAGAAATCACGCTCGGAATCGCGGGCGATGTCCTCGACGGGCTTGCCGCTGTGATCAGCCAGAATCTTGTTCAGCCGTTCGCGCATGAAAAGGATCTCCCGCGCGTGAATTTCGATGTCGCTGGCCTGCCCCTGATACCCACCCAGCGGCTGATGGATCATTACTCGCGCGTGCGGTAACGCATAGCGTTTGCCGCTCGCGCCTGCGGCAAGCAGCACCGCGCCCATGCTCGCCGCTTGGCCAATGCACATGGTGCTGACGGCCGGCTTGATGAACTGCATGGTGTCGTAGATGGCCATGCCCGCCGTGACAACGCCGCCCGGGGAGTTGATGTACAGGTGAATATCCTTGTCCGGGTTCTCCGACTCAAGAAACAATAGCTGCGCCACGATCACATTGGCCATGTGATCGTCGATGCCCCCCACGCAGAACACCACGCGCTCCTTAAGAAGACGTGAATAGATATCGAAAACCCGCTCACCACGGGCGTTCTGCTCAAGAACGTAGGGGACAAAATTCATATTAATTCCGGACCTTTTGGCTTAATTCCTCGAAGCTTAGCGAAACTTCCGAAGTGACGGCGCGCGCGGCCAGATCATCGACCACCTGATCCTCCAGAACAACCGCACGCAGACCCTGCATGAACTGCGCGTTAGAGCGGTAATAGCTAAGGGCTTCGTCCGTCTGCTCGTAGTCTCCAGCAATCTCCTGGAGGCGCGCTTCAACCCGCGCATCGTCTACCTTGATTTGCTGCGTCTTGATGATTTCACCAAGCAGCAGGCCTAGCGCGGCACGGCGTTTGGCTTGCGGTTCAAGGACATTGGCCGGAATCATCTGCTCGATTTGCTCCGCCGACAGGCCTCGCCCGCCCATGCCCATGTTCTGGGCCGTTTCCTGACGCAGGCGGACCACCTCCTCAGCAACGATGCCCGCCGGCACGTCAATCGGGTTGGCCGCCAAAACGCCCTCGAGAATCTGCGACTTGCGCCACTGCTTGACCAGCTTGGTCTTCTCTTTCTCAAGGTTGGCCTGCACCTGCGAGCGCAGCGCGTCTTCGCCGCCTTCGGTCACGCCAAAACTTTCCAGGAAGTCCGCATCAATGTCCGGCACCTGAGCGACCTGAGCCGACTTGAGATTGACCGTAAATTCCGCCGTCTTGCCCTGCAGTTCATCGTTGTGATAATCGTCGGGGAATGTCACCGGGACGACTTTCTCGTCGCCAGCGGTCATGCCGACGATGCCGTCTTCAAGGGCTTTCAGGAAACGGCCAGCGCCCAGCTCGAGCTCGGTATCCGACCCGCTGCCGCCGGCAAACTCCTCACCGTCGATGCGACCAACAAAATCGATGGTGACCTTGTCCCCCTCCGCGCAGGCGCCATCCCGGTCCGACCAGGTTTTGCGCTGCTCGCGCAAACGGTCGATGACCTGTTGCACGTCGGCGTCAGTGATCTCGGTCTGCGCAAGCTCGACCTTCAGGCCATCAAGCCCGGTCAACACAATGTCCGGGAAGATATCGAAGGTGGCGGTGTAGACGATCTCCTCGCCTTCAAGCGACTCGACGCTGATGTCCGGCTGGCCCGCCGGTTTCATGTCGGTCTGCTGCAGCGCCTGGGGATAGGTCCCCTCCAGCACTTTGGTCAACGCATCCTGCCGCGCCTGCGCCCCGTACTGCTGCTCGACGATGCGCACTGGCACCTTGCCGCGGCGAAAGCCCTTGAGCTGCACCGTCTTGGCCAGGCGCTGGACAGAGGACCGGTAGGCCTCTTGAAAATCGGCAGAGGGCACCGCAACGCGCATCTTGCGCGACAGGCCTTCGAGGGCTTCAACGCTTACTTGCATGGCAAAAATATCGTCCAGGAAATCATGGAAAAAGAGCAAATGGTGCGAGAGGAGAGACTCGAACTCTCACAGGTTGCCCCACTGGAACCTAAATCCAGCGCGTCTACCAATTCCGCCACTCTCGCACCGCGAAAAACCGCGCCGGTGACGATCGCTGCAGCCCGCGTGCGTGACTTCACACCGGCGCATGACGCGACCCATCTGCGACTGCCGTGCCGCCCCGCCAGAACGGGGACACCACCAGAATCAAGTGGGGTGGACGATGGGATTCGAACCCACGACCACCGGAATCACAATCCGGGACTCTAACCAACTGAGCTACGCCCACCACCGATTGCCGCCTTACGTCAGCAAGCCGGTAATGATAGCGGGTATTGTCATCGCGGCAACAACTCGGGAGCTCGGAGCATCGGTACGTGCACGATGCCATCTTCCAGAAAGGCGCTGCCGACGACGACAAAACCATATCCGGCGTAGAACTTTTGCAGCCGGGATTGAGCCCCCATGCGGACCGGCGCCGCGGGAAAATGCCGCGCAGAGTGGCGTAATAACTCCTCCATCAGCCGCTGGCCCAGCCCCTGACCGCGCAGGGCCAGCGGCGTCACAATGCGCCCCACGCTGACCTGTCCCGCACTGCGGGCCGTGGACGGCGCATTGGCGGGGGTCGCCACCGCGGTGCCCGGTTCCGGCGGCGGAAACATCCGCGCATACCCCGCCAGCGCGCCGTCCCACCACAGAAGCAGATGCCATGCCTGTTCATCCTGCCCGTCCAGGTCGGCAAAGGCACACTGCTGCTCAACCACAAAGACGTGGGCCCGCAGCCGCAACAACGCGTAGAGTGCGGACGGCGTCAGCTCGGCGAACGTGGCCCATTGAACCTGGATATCTGACCGGGCAGGCGACCCGGATGGCGCTCTCATCATGTTCAGGGCTGGTCGTAGACGCCGATACCTGCCGCCGACAGGCTTCCCAACCACAGGCGGCCCTCGTTCTCCCGCACCGAAGTTATCGGGGCAAACGCCTGCACACCGGTGGCCATCAGCGTCTGGCGGATCGTCCCCTCTGCGTCGATGTTGAGCACGTGCGCGATCGGTGGCGGTACAGGGTGGAGCATCTCCGGCAGACGCCAGACGACTTTGCGCATCCACGGCCGTGCCAGCAGGGTGTCCAGCGCTTGCGAACGGGGCCCGTACAGCGCCACCCAGAATGATCCGTCAGCAGCACGGGTGATGTTGTCGGGGAAACCGGGCAGGTTCTCTACCCAGACTTGTTCCTGTCCTTGCCGGGGGCCGGCAATCCACAGCTGGCGAACGCGATACCGGGTGGTTTCGTTGATCAGGACGAATTGCTCATTCGCCGACAGCGCCACACCATTGGCGAAATAGAGCGCATCGAGCACGGTACGCGCCGCGCCGGTGGCGAGCTCATAGCGGATCAAACGGCCGTTGGCCGCATGGTCATAGACATCACGCATGACGTGCGCATAACCGTGCTTAATCGATGCGTCGGACAGATAAACGACTCCGTCTCGGGTGATGGCCAGATCGTCAGCAAAGCGCAGCGTGATGCCGTCCACTTCCGTGAGCAGCGTGTCCAGCCGCCGGCCATCCCAGGCCAGCAGGCCGCGCATGGCATCCGCGATGATCAATCGGCCGTCAGGGGCATATTCCATGCCCAGCGGACGCCCGCCAGTATTGACCAAGACCTCCGTCTCGCCCGTATCGAGAGCGATGCGCACGACAGCGCCGTCCAGCGTGCCAGTAACCGCGTGGCCGCGGCCATCAAAGGCCACCGCCTCACCGCCCACGACAACATCTTTCGCCACCACACGCACATTGCGCAGCCGCTCATTTGCGGCAAGAACACCTTCTGCCGGCGGCGGCGCCAGGGGCACCCAGGGCTGAGGGTCGATAGGCACCGGCCACAACAGCAGGTATGCCGCCAGCAGGCCCGGGACGATGATCAACCATCGCATTCGCAGTCTCCTCCAGATCACGGCAACGTTCACCGCTCCGAGATGGTACAGCCCCGCCGTATACTCAGGCACATGCCGGAATTGCCATCCCCCCGCGATCTCGCCGTGCGGCCCCAACCATGATGCGCCGGCTCCTGCGCGCTGCATTGGTGGCCTGGTTCGGCTACCCGGGGAGGGCGCTGCTCATCGCCGCCAGCCTCTCGGCCCTCGTCACGGCAGCAGGCTTCACGGTGCTGGAATGGCAGGCGCGGGCCACGACACTGCAGGCGGAAACCACGCGCCGACTTGCCGAGCAATGGGCCGCCGATGGCCAGTTGCGACCTGCCGAACTGGTACGCGACGCCCACATCGTGCGCGCCGTGCAGCAGCAGGCAGACGGCGCCATCACGGCCATGGCCGAGCACACTCCCCTGCCTCCGGCATGGCTGCCCCTGCGACCGCTGAACTGGCGGGCCGGGCCCGAACGGTTGCACCTCGACCTGGCGCCCATGAACCGCGCCGAACTCCGAGAGCATGCCGTCGGCGCGATCGGAACCGCGCTTCCGATCGCCCTGTTTGTGGCGATGCTGCTTGCATTGTGGGTGCAGCGTCCGCTAACCGCCCTCCAGGACTGGCTGCTCGCCCTCGATCAGGGCCGACTGGGGCAGAAGCCCCCGCCCGGCCCCTGGCCGCTGCACCAGATCACCGACGAACTCGGAGTACTGGCCGAGCGGCTGCGGCATACGCGAGCCGCTCTGCAGGAACGCCACAACGCCAGCGAACGTGGCCACCAGGCCACGATTCGCCGGCTGCAGCAGGAACTGGCACGCATTCACCAGGAGCAGGAAGGGCTGGCTGCGATGGGCGACTCGCGTGGCGAATTGCTCCGCACCATGAGCCATGAGATGCGCACGCCGTTAACGGCCATCATTGGCTATGCCGATCTGCTGGGACGCAATGATCCGTCACCGGAGGCGGGGGAATATGCCGGAATCATCTCGCGCTCGGCACGCAACCTGCTGGGGATGATCAACAACCTGCTCGATCTCGCCCGGATCGAGGCGGGGGCGCTGGAACCGCAGAGCTCGGAGTTCGACGTTTCCGAACTGATTGAGGACACCGTCGCGCTGCTGGCTCCACTGGCCTTCGACAAGCGGCTCGAACTCAACACCCTGATCTATCACGATGTGCCGCCACGGCTGCGTGGCGACGCCCTGCGCATCGCCCAGATCCTGACCAACCTGCTGTCCAACGCGATCAAATACACCGATGCCGGAGAAGTCATCGTGCGGCTGATGCAGGAGCGTCGCGATGCCGATGTCACGCTATTGCGACTGGAGGTCGAAGACACCGGCCGGGGGCTGGCCGACGACCAAAAGCAAAAGCTCTTTCAGGCCTGGCGGCGGTTCGAGGTCGCTGGCAGCAAGGCCAGCGGCAGCGGGCTGGGCCTGGCCATCGTACACAAGCTGCTCGATGTGCTTGACGGTGACATCCAGGTGCAGAGCACCCCCGGAAAGGGGTCGCTGTTCATCGCCCGCGTGCCCTGTCGTCGTGCAAGTGCGACGCGCGGTCTGATGCGCTGGGATGCCCTTCGCGGGGTGCGTCTCTGGGTGTGCGAGCCGCAAGCCACCACGGCGCGGGCACTGAGCCACCTGCTGACCTTCTGGGAAGTGGAGTTTCGGTTCTGGTCGCACCCGGCCGAATTGCAGGACGCGCTGGAAGATCCGGGCAGCGCTGTCATGGCCGATGCTCTGCTACTGGGAATGGACGCCGACAACGCGCATGCCAGTGCGCTCAACGACATCATGAGCCTGCCCGCTGAGCAACGGCCACCGACACTGGTGCTGGTACCCAGCATTGATGCCACGACCCATCAGCAGTGGCGTGATCGCGGCGCCCAAGTTGTGCTGGCCAAAGGCTCGCCGCGGGCCGCCCT
>JBDNBC010000174.1:0-4433 GCA_039768115.1 Oceanococcaceae bacterium | reverse complement strand
GTGTTCGGCGTGCAAGCGGACAAGGACATCGCGGGCATGGCTTCCATGCTCGGCGATCTGGCGCAGGAGGTGTTTTTGTGTGACCTGCCGGCGCCGCGCGGCGCGCGTGCCGCCGATCTGATGGCGGCCTTCGGAGCCGAACGCAGTACCTGTTGGGGGTCGCCGGCGGCGGGGCGGCGCGCCGCTGAATCCCGCGCGCAGACGATGGACGGGCCGGTGCGCATTATCATTGCCGGCTCGTTTATAACGGTGGGCGACTGTGGCCTGGGATAGAGCACGCAAAGCGCGATTCACGGGATTGGCCATTTTCGCTGCGCTGGCGCTGGTCATGCTGCCGCTGCTGTTCGCTGATCCGGTGGATCCCCGCAGCACGGTGCGCAGCCAGTTCGGGTCGGCGCCGGTACGTCAGGTCAACTCGTCAGTGGTGGCGATGAATACCGACCCCACGCCGTCACCGCGGCCGACAGTCGCGCCTGCACGCGACGCGTTACCGGTGGCGAATCCTGTCCGATCGGTCAGGGCCACGCCGGCTGCCACGCCGACGCTCCGACCGGCGCCAGCCACGACGGCCCCCGTTGCGCCAGTGCCCACGACTGCGCCGGTGGCGCGCAGTAGCGCAGCCGAGCGTCAGGAATGGCGACTCCAGCTGGCCAGTTACACGGATGAGGCCGCGGCCAAGCGCTTCGTCGAACGGCTGAATAAAGATGGCGTCCAGGCCGGCATCATTCCTGCGACGTCGGGCTCGCGGCGTTTGTGGCGTGTTGGTCTGGATATGCGTGCCAGCCGGGCCGACGCCGAGCAGTACCAGGCCACGTTGAATCAGCGCTACAAAATCGACTCGTTGCTCAAGGAACGGTAATGGCTGTCCTTGCCTGCGTTAAAATGACAGTCAGATGAACCCCTGCGACCCCTTGTGATGGACACCCTTGTCTGGGCCGATGCCCTGCTGGCCGGCATCTTGCTGATATCGCTGGTCATAGGGTTGTTTCGGGGGTTCGTCAAGGAAGTCTTTTCGTTGGCGAGTTGGGTGCTGGCGGTGTGGGTGGCGATTCTGCTCGGCCCGGATGTTGCCGAGAGATGGCTAGCGGCGATCGACTCACCGACCATTCGCCTCGCCAGTGCCTATGCCGGTGTGTTCATCGCGGTACTGGTGGCGGGCGCGATTCTTGCGCACATGCTGACGGTGCTGGTGGCGCGCACCCATCTGCAGGGCACGGACCGCATGCTCGGTCTGGTCTTTGGCCTGTTGCGCGGGGTGGTGATTGCGACGGCCCTGGTCTTGCTGGCCCGGCATACACCACTGCCCGAAGAACCCTGGTGGGAGCACAGTCTGCTCATCCCCCATTTTGATTCGCTGGCCTATTGGGCCGAAGACATGTTGCCGGAGGGGTGGCTGCCGGAGCCCGCTCCGGTTGCCGAACCCGATCCGGTCCTGCAGGAGTCCTGACCGATGTGTGGAATCGTAGGCGTTGTTGCTCACGGCCTGGTCAATCAATCAATTTACGATGCGCTGACGGTGTTGCAGCATCGCGGGCAAGATGCCGCAGGCATCGTGACCTGGCAGGACGGTGAGTTGTTCCTGCGCAAGGATAATGGCCTGGTCCGCGATGTATTCACCAGCGCCCACATGGAGCGTTTGCGCGGCCCGGCTGGCATCGGCCACGTGCGTTATCCGACCGCGGGCTGTGCTTCGTCTGCTGAAGCACAGCCGTTGTATGTGAATTCGCCCTACGGGATGGCGCTGGCTCATAACGGCAACCTCACCAACGCTGATGAGCTTCGGCAACAGCTGTTTGTCGAAGACCGCCGCCATCTGAATACCAGCTCGGACTCCGAAGTGCTGCTCAACGTGCTCGCGACGGAGCTCTATGAGACGGGCGGTTTGACACTGGACGAAGAGGCCGTATTCGCCGCCATTCACCGGCTGGGTAAGCGCTGTCGCGGTGCCTATGCCTGTGTCGCTCTGATCAATGGCTTTGGCATTGTCGGTTTTCGTGATCCGATGGGTATTCGCCCGGTCTGCTACGGACGGCGGGAAACCCAGCAGGGCGACGAATACATTATTGCGTCGGAGTCGGTTGCGGTAGATGCCCTGGGTTTTGAGCGCATTGCCGACATTCGCCCGGGCGAAGCGGTTGCGATTCGCTTTGACGGCACCTTGAGCCGGCGGCAGTGTATCGAGCCGGGGCCGTTCCGGCCGTGCATCTTTGAGCATGTGTACATGGCCCGGCCTGATTCGATACTGGACGATGTCTATGTGTACAAGGCGCGGTTGCGTATGGGAACCCAGCTGGCGCTGAAGATCGAGCGCGAGTGGGCCGATCACGATATTGATGTGGTCATCCCGATTCCGGATACCAGCCGCACGGCCGCCATGCAGCTCGCCCACGACCTGGGCGTGAAATATCGCGAAGGTTTTATCAAGAACCGCTACATCGGCCGCACCTTCATCATGCCGGGGCAGGCCATGCGGCGAAAATCCGTGCGCCAGAAGCTCAATCCGATCGGGATCGAATTCGCCGGCAAGAATGTACTGCTGGTCGACGATTCGATCGTACGCGGGACGACCTCGCAGGAAATCATTCAGATGGCTCGTGACGCGGGTGCCAACAAGGTGTATTTCGCCTCGGCCGCGCCGCCGGTGCGATTTCCGAATGTCTACGGCATCGACATGCCGTCGGCGACCGAGCTGGTTGCTCACAACCGCAGTATCGAGGAGATTGCGGTCACGCTTGGAGCGGATCGGCTGATCTTCCAGGACCTGGATGCGCTGAAGCTGGCCGTTGCCCACCACCGGGCGGAAATTGACGATTTTGAGGATTCCGTCTTCTCCGGCAACTACGTGACGGCGGACATCGACGGCAGCTATCTGTCGCAGCTGGAGCTGTTCCGTAACGATGCCGCCCGTGACACAGGGACCTCTCCTGGCCATGCCAAGCACGTGGGTCTGCATGATGTGGGCGTGGGCTAGATGTCCCAGGCCACCCTGCATCCCCGCACCCTGGGCGTGCGCGCGGAGGATTGGCGCAGCCGCGAGATTGGCGAGCATTCGGCGGCGCTCTATCTGACGTCATCCTTCGCCTTCGAGTCGGCGGAGCAGGCGGCGGCACGCTTTTCCGGCGCGGAGCCGGGTTGCATTTATTCGCGCTTCACCAACCCCACGGTGGAAGCCTTCGAACGGCGGCTGGCCGCGATGGAAGGCGGCACCCACTGTGTCGCAACGGCCTCTGGCATGGCGGCGGTCATGACCATCTGCTTTGCATTGCTGGATGCCGGTGACCGCCTGGTGGCGTCCCATGGGCTGTTTGGTTCGACGACCGGATTCCTGCTCAACCACCTTGCGCGCTTTGGCGTGGAAGTGGTGCTGGTGGATGGCGGCGATCTTGCGGCTTGGGAGCAAGCCTGCGCGGCCAATACCCGGATGTTTCTGGTGGAAAGCCCCACCAACCCGCTGTGCGATGTGATTGATATCCGCGCGCTGGCGGCGATAGCTCGAGCGCGCGATGTACTGTTCGTTGTTGATAACTGCTTCTGTACCCCTGCGCTGCAGCGCCCGCTGGAGCTCGGCGCTGACCTCGTCGTGCACTCGGCAACCAAGTTTCTTGACGGGCAGGGACGTTGCGTCGGGGGCGCCATCGTGGGTGACGCGGAGCAGGTTGGAGGCAAGGTGTACAACTTCATGCGTTCCGCCGGGCCGTGCCTGTCGCCGTTCAATGCCTGGGTGTTTCTGAAGGGGCTCGAAACACTGGACGTGCGCATGCAGGCGCATAGTGCGAGCGCACAGCAACTCGCGCTATGGCTCGAGCAGCATCCCGCGGTGAGCCGCGTGTATTACACCGGCCTGCCGTCGCATCCTCAGCATGCACTGGCCGCAAGCCAGCAGTCCGCACACGGTGGGATTGTGGCTTTTGATGTGCACGGTGGACAGGACGCCGCCTTTGCCGTCATCAATACGGTAGAGCTGATGACAATCACCGCGAATCTTGGCGATACGCGTACGACGATCACCCATCCGGCGTCGACCACGCACCATCGGATCGGGCCGGAGGCTCGCGCCGCGGCCGGGATTGGCGATGGCCTGGTTCGGCTGTCGATTGGCCTTGAGCATCCCGACGATTTGCAGAACGACCTTGCACAGGCGCTGGGCCGGCTCGGCCACGGTTGAGCGGGTGACAGCCGATATTCTGGCGGCCTGGCGCTGCACCGACCCTGATCAGAAAGTCGCGCAGGTTGCCGGTCTGCCCGAGGTCATGGCAGTGCCCTCAGTGGTCGACCTGCAGGGCGGCCCCGGCCGACCGGACCGTCCCGTGCTGGTTCACCCATCAACCGTGCCGCGGCGTGGGCTTGGCGGCCGCGACGGCCGGGTGGCGTTGCTACACGCCATTGCACACATCGAATTCAACGCCATCAACCTCGCGCTGGACGCCGTGCTG
>JBDNBC010000173.1:0-4606 GCA_039768115.1 Oceanococcaceae bacterium | reverse complement strand
GCCGTCATTCCTCTGGGAGCCGCGTCACCGCGACCCTCAAGCAACCAACCCGGGAACGATGCGGGCCACACCATAGTTCCCCTATTTGGTCTTGCTCCGGGTGGGGTTTGCCGTGCCGCTCCCGTTACCGGTCGCGCGGTGCGCTCTTACCGCACCCTTTCACCCTTACCGGGGCCTTGCGGCCCTTAGGCGGTCTGCTCTCTGCTGCACTTTCCGTAGGCTCACGCCCCCCAGGCGTTACCTGGCACCCTGCCCTGTGGAGCCCGGACTTTCCTCGAATGGCTTGCGCCACCCGCGACTGCCTAGCGAACTCTCCAATGCGTAGTGTAGCTCCGGACACACGGCAAGCCGCGCGATTAGCGCCGGCAAACGATCAGGCCGGATCGGTATCGCTGTCCACAGCAGGCGCCGCGTCCGCACCCAGCGACTCCAGCAGGGCATACACCTCACCCGTTTTGCGCTGAAAGTGGCGCGCCAGCAGCTTGGCCAGCGTCCGCGGAGGCAGGTGCCCATGAAAACGCCGGGCCAGCGCCCGCAGTTCGGCCGGTATCGTCGGCGCATCTGTCTCCGTTGAAGGAGCAGGGCCAATCAGCACCACGAATTCTCCACGCCGATCCGGCCCGTCCGAGGCCGCCCATTGCGCCAGCTCCTGCAGTGAGCCATGGAGCACGCTTTCATAGCGCTTGGTCAGTTCGCGTGCCAGCACGGCAGGACGCTCGGGGCCGAAGCTGGCGACCGCGTCCGCCAGCATTGCCGCCAGCCGGTGCGGAGCCTCATAGAAAACGCAGGTCACCGGAGAATCCGTCAGATCCGCCAGTGCAGACTGGCGCGCGCCGCTGCGGGCTGGCAGGAAGCCTTCGAAGCGGAACCGCTCGGCCGGCAGCCCGCTGATCGCCAGCGCCGAGGTCAACGCGGTAGGGCCCGGAACAACGGCCACGCCGATGCCCCGCGCCTGGCAGGCGCGCACCAGCGGAAACCCCGGGTCCGAGATCAGCGGCATGCCGGCATCGCTGATCAGCGCCACGCGACGCCCGGCCGCGAACTCCTCGAGAATGCTGTCCAGCGTCTGGTTCTCGTTATGCATGTGCCAGGCACGCAACGGGGTGCGGATGCCGAAATGCCGGCACAGCTGGCCGCTGTGGCGCGTGTCTTCGGCGAGGATGACATCGACGCTACGCAAGGTCTCCACTGCACGCGGGCTCATGTCGCCCAGATTGCCGATCGGAGTGCCAACGACGAAAAGCTGGGTAGTCAGGGGAATCTCCTGCGGGGGCCGTCGCGACGTCGCGCCCGCCCGCCCGGGCCAGCGCACACGGCACGATGGATTTCGACCCACGGCATACTACCGCGCATGATGATTCGTCATGTTCTCGCGGCGTTGACCGCCGCCCTTGTCAGTGCCGGCTGCGCCAGCTTGCCTACCGATTCCCGCCCGGACATCGACGCTGCGCCAGAGCCTGCGGCATCCAGCGCCGAACAGCTCGCCGCCGAGCAGCGCTGGCAGGAAGCCGCCACGCTGCGTGAGAAGGAAGCGCTGGCCGCCACGGACCCGGCGCAACAGCACCGCGGCCTGTTCAGCGCAGGACAGTGGTACGCGCGTGCCGGCTCAGATGATGACGTGCTGCGCATCATTGACCGTCTGGAGCCGGTGCTGACGCAGCCGGTAGACCGCTGGCACCTGCGTCTACTGCAGGCGCAGTGGTATTTACTGCGCGGCGAACCCCTGCTGGCCCAGGCGCGCATCAGTGTCGCACCGCCCTCGGCACTGCCCGCGCCGATCGCGCTGTATTCCGCCGAGACCCGGGCCGCAGCGTTGATTCAGCTTCAGGACGGGGTCAGCGCGGTACAGGCCCTGATCGATGCCGGCCCCGTGGTCACCGAGTCCGCCGAGCATCAGGCCGACTGGCTCGCGCTGATGACGGATGTGCTGCGCAATCGCGACGTCTTCTGGCTAACGCCACCGGACGGCGTCAACAGCTGGCAGCTTGGGGGCTGGCTCGCTCTGGGGGAAATGGCACGCCGGCTGTGGAACGATCTTCCCGCGTTCGATGCGCAACTGGCGCAGTGGGCTCGCCGCTACGGCAACCACCCGGGGGAGCGGATTACCGCGCAGCTGCGTGCCGACGTGACGCGCATCCTGAGTACAGCACCGCGCACTGTCGCCCTGCTGCTGCCCTTGAGTGGCAACTTGCAGGCGGTGGGCGAGGCCATTCGCGATGGGTTCATTGCCGCCTACATGGATCGCGGCGAAGGGCGCCTGCAGGTCCATGTTCTTGACGTCGAAGCCCTCGGCGCGGCCGCCGCGGTTGACGAGGCGATGATCCGCCGTGCGGATGTCCTGATTGGCCCGCTGCGCAAGGACCGCGTTGCTGACGTCGTCGCGGCCAACGCCTTCGGCCTCCCACAACTGGCGCTCAATAGCGTCGAAACACCGGCCGGCGTGGCGCCAGGCATGAGCCGTGTGTGGCTCCTGTCATTGGCCCTCCCGCCCGAGGATGACGCCATGGCGGCCGCACGACTGGCCATGCAGCAGGGGCATGCGCGGGTTATCGCCCTGCAGGGCCGAGATAGCTGGGCCGAGCGTTCGGTTGATGCTTTTAGCGACAGCCTCGCCAGTCAGAACGGCGCCCTGCTTGACCGCGCGGTCTTTGATAGCCGGAGTGACAGCTATCCCGAGGCGATCAAAGGCCTGCTGCAACTTGAGCGCAGCACGGATCGCGCCGGACGTATCCAGAACGCCCTGGGCCAGAAGGTGCATTTTGATCTGCAGCGCCGCCAGGATGCCGATGCCCTGTATCTGGCGGCAGACGTGGCGGACGCGCGGCAAATCCGCCCACAGATCCGCTTTTATCAGGGCGCGGATCTGCCGGTCTACGCCAGCGGCCGGCTGTTCGACGGCAATCGCAGCCGCCGTGAACGCGATCTCGATGATGTGCATTTCTGCTCGAGCCCGTGGCTGCTGGGCAGCAGCGAAGGCTGGAGTGCCGAGCGTAGTGTCTTTGCGGCGTTACGCCCCGAGGCCAATCAGCGCCTGGCTCGATTTCACGCGGTCGGCATCGACGCCTATCAGTTGGTCACCCGGCTGCGCGACGGGCGCTGGCCGCAGGGTCTGGCCATCTCGGGTGCCAGTGGCGAGCTGACCATTCGCGACGAGCAGGTGCTCCGGCGCCTGCCCTGCGCCGTGTTTCGGGACGGCTTCCCGCAGGTGCTAGGCACGCCGTGAGTGGTCAGCTTGCCGAGGATCAGGCCTGTCAGTTTCTGCAGATGCGGGGATTACAACTGATCACTCGCAACTTTCGCTGCCGCCGGGGCGAGATCGACATCATCATGAATGACGGCGGCACGGTTGTATTTGTTGAAGTCCGCCAGCGCCAGGCGGATGCTCTGGTGGGCGCCGCGGCCAGCGTGTCGTCAGCCAAGCAACAGCGTCTGATTGCCGCCGCGCGCTTCTGGATCGCACGCCACCCCACTCACGCCGCGGCATTCATGCGCTTTGATCTGGTCGCCATCGATGGCGATGCACTCGACTGGCAACAGGATGTGCTTCATGTCGACGGCTGAAACGCAGGCCCTGCTGATGGCCCTGCGCTCGCAGTTTCCACCCGAGGTGCTGCTGACCGACCCGGCCGATTGTCATGCCTACGCCTATGACAACTCGCGGCGCGCCCAGGTACCGGCGGCCGTGATACTGGCGCGGGATGTTGATGATGTCATCGCGCTGGTGGACACCTGTCGGCGCCAGCGCTCGCCGCTGACGGTGCGTGGCCGGGGAACGAATACTGTCGGCGCGACGGTGCCCCTGCAGGGGGGTGTGGTGCTCAGCCTCGAGCGGATGCAGAAGATCCTGGATTACTCGCCGGCGGACCGCAGCATCACCGTCGAGGCGGGCTGTCTGAATGGGGCCGTTCAGACGCATGTGCGGGCGGACAATCTGTTCTGGCCGCCGGACCCGACCAGCGCCCCGTACAGCAGCATTGGCGGCAACCTGGGCTGCAATGCCGGCGGCCCGCAAGCCGTGCGCTACGGCACCTGCCGGGACAACATTCTTGGCCTTGAAGCCGTGCTCGGCACCGGTCGGCTCATCCGCGTGGGCAGCCGGACCACCAAGTCCGTAGTCGGCCTCGATCTGACCCGCCTGCTGGTCGGTTCGGAGGGCACGCTAGGAATCATCACCCAGGCCACCCTCAAGCTGGCGCCGCTCCCGCAGGCGCGGCGCGATGTGCGCGCTGAGTTCGCGTCGGTTGAACAGGCGGCCCAGGCGGTGTCGCTTCTGCTGCGTTCGGCCGACGCGCCCGCCGCCTGCGAATTCATGGATGACCGCGCGGTCGAGCTGGTTCGCGACGCGACCGAGCTGCACCCGCAATGCCGCGCGCTGCTGCTGCTGCAGGCGCATGGCCGTGCAGATGCCGTCGGGCCGCTGTGTCGCCAATGGCAGTCTTTGCTTGCGGCACACACGCTGAGCTGGCAAGAGGCCGATGACCCCGCCGCCGTGGCCGCGCTATGGCAGGCGCGCAAGGCCCTGTCGCCACGTCTGCGTCTGCTTGCACCCAACAAGACCAATGAAGACGTCGTGGTTCCGGTGTCCCGCATTCCGGCGCTGGTGGCG
>JBDNBC010000172.1:0-5955 GCA_039768115.1 Oceanococcaceae bacterium | reverse complement strand
GTGCTCACGCAGCCAGTTCTCCAGGCTCATGCGCAGCGCCGTGCGACGCCCCGGCAAGATCACTGGCAGGCCGTTCAAGCACTGGGGGAAAGGACCAGGCGTGTCCGCGACCAGATGCGGCGCCGCGAGAAACGAAAGGCCGGTGCTGCCCAGTTCATGACTGTACAGGCGCAGATTGGGGTCGGGAGGCGCGGCATGATCACTGATGACGGCGTCGATCTGATGACGCACCAAGTCCGCCATCAGCTCACTCAGTGCCCCCTCGCGGCAATGCAGGCGCGGCGGTGACGCATCCCGCAAGAGGGGGAGTAGCAGCAGGCTGGAGATCAGCTTCGGCACCACATCCACTATCCCGATTCGCACCTGTTGCTGGCCTGTGTCGTTCTCCGACAAAGCCGCGACGAGCTCCTTGCTCAGGTCGAAGATCGCATTGGAATAGCGCAGCGCCGTCTCGCCTGCTGGCGTCAGCACCAGCGCCCGGCCGCGGCGATCAAACAGCTGGCACCGCAGCCGGTCCTCCAGCTCGCGAATCTGCGCACTGATGGTTTGCGGGGTGACGAAGAGTCGCTCACCCGCGGCCGTGATAGACCGTTCGCTGGCGACAACCCAAAAGTAGTGCAGGTGCTTCAGGTTGAGCTCGCGCATGTCACTTCGGTTTTTGCTGATTAACCATCATTATTAAACGACTTTTTTCTAAGTCTTGCTGCACCTACAGTGAACTTCCCCTCCCACGGAGTTCATCATGAACCTGCACATGCAATCACGCCCCTTCTCGCTGACGGCCGGCCTGCGCCAGGCGGTCCGGCGCGCACTGCGACCGGTCGACCGGCGCTTCGGTGAAAGCCTGCAGTCGGTTCAGGTCCGGCTGGACGATATCAATGGGAAGCGCGGCGGCGTGGACAAGCGCTGCCGGCTGGTCTTCGGGCTTCCGCACGTGGAGCCGGTCGTTGTAGAAGCCCTCAGCGATGACATGTACCGCGCCATCGGGATGGCCAGCCGGCGGGCCCAGCACGCGCTGGACCGGCGAACCCAGCGGCGACAATCGGGCCGGAGGACAGGGGACCGCATACGTCTCGAACCATGATCGAGACCCTGCTCAACCCGGCGGTTCTGTTCTTCGGACTGGGGCTGGCGGCCGTCCTGCTCGGCAGCGAACTGGAGATTCCCCCCTCCATTTCGCTGGCGTTATCACAGGTACTGCTGCTGGCCATCGGACTCAAGGGCGGATTCGCCATTGCCGACAATGGCCTGCCGGCCAACGCATTCGCCCTGCTGGCCGCCGGCCTGGTGCTGAGCTTTGCCATACCGGTGATGGGCTACGCGATCTTGCGGCGCGCCACGCGCCTGTCCCCCGCTGATGCCGCGGTCGTGGCCGCGCACTATGGCTCGGTCAGCGTGGTCACCTTCATGGCCGCGGTCAGCTACCTCCAATTCCGCGACGAAACTTACAGCGGACATATGGTGGCGCTGCTGGTGGTTATGGAAGTACCGGCCATCCTCAGCGGCATCTGGCTGGCGCGACGCTACATGTCGCTAGAAGAGACACAAGCCGCTACCGCCAACACCAGCGGACACCGCGCGTTAACCAATGCCGGCGTGCTCTTGCTGCTGGGCGGGCTTCTGATGGGCGTGGTCAGCACGGGGTCGGGGCGCGAGCAACTGGAAGCCGCATTTCTCGGCCCCTTTTTCGGCCTGCTGTGCCTGTTCCTGCTGGATATCGGCGTCAAGGCTGGCAAGCACCTGCCCATACTCCGCGCGAACGGCGCGACCTTGCCGCTGTTTGGCGTGCTGATGCCGCTGGTCTGCGGCGGTATCGCGCTGCTGTGCTCGGTGCCGCTGGGACTGAGCGTCGCTGACGCCACCCTCTTTGCGGTGCTCGCAGCCAGCGCGTCCTACATCGTCGTACCCGCCGCCATGCAGGTCGCGCTACCGCAGGCCAACGTTGTGGTGGGCACCGCGGTATCGCTGTCGATCACCTTTCCGTTCAATATCCTGGTCGGTATTCCGCTGTTCTATCTGGCCGCCCGAACCCTGTTGGGCGGGACACCCTGATCGGGCGCCTGCGAAACGGGCGGTGCCTCTCGATGGCTCCTGCCACACAGCCCGCCTCACCGGCCCAACCGACAAATTGGACGCCGCCTCAGGCCGACCGCGGCGCGGGCTGCGACGCGATGTGCAGCGTGCGGGTCGGGTAGGCAAAGTCCACATTCATGTCGGCAAACGCCCGCACCAGAGCCAGGTTGATGGTTTGCTGCGTGTCCATGTATTTGCCGAAATCCGGGTCGAGCATCCAGTACACCACTTCAAAATCATACGAAGAATCCCCGAAGCCTTTGAAGTGCGCCCGATCAAAGCGCACAGGCTCCTGCTGTTCGACGATGGTGCGGCAGACGCGAGGGATCTGTTCCAGCGTATCGGCGGGCGTGTCGTACAGCACACCGAAATGGAACACGATCCGGCGCTCCTGCATGCGCTTGAAGTTGCGCACACGCGAGTTCAGCAAGTCCGAATTGGCAAAGACCAGTTGCTCCCCGCCCAGGCTGCGGATGCGGGTGGTCTTCAGGCCGACGTTTTCGATGGTGCCCAGGTAGTCATCGATGATGACGAAATCGCCGATGACGAACGGTCTATCTAGCGCGATGGCCAGACTGGCAAACAAGTCACCCAGCACATTCTGCAGGGCCAGTGCGACGGCAATGCCGCCGATCCCGAGGCCGGCAATCAGCGCGGTGACATCAACGCCGATGTTGTCCAGCGCGAGCAGGACCAGCACCGACCACAGCACCAGCATGCCGACAAAGCGCATCACGCCCAGGGTGGTGGCCGCGCCGCCATCGGACTGCAGGGCCCGGGCCCGCGAGCGATTCAACCAGAACTCCAGCATCGCACTGAACCACAACCCGATCTGCAGGAACGCGGACAGCGTGGCCACGGTGCGCAGCGTCGCGTCCACATTGCTCGGCAGCGCATCCAGATAACGACTGCCGATGTACAGCGTGACCAGAAACACCAGCGTCTGGCGGGTCCGCTGAATGGCCTGGACCAGGGCATCGTCGATGGAGGTCGAGGTCCGCGCGGCGATGGCAGCAATCCGCTTCACCGCCAGCCATTTGATGGCCCCGATGACAACATTGATGGACAGCGCAATGCCCAGGGCGGTCAGCCAGGCCTGCAGTGGCGAGCCGAACAGTTCAGTTTGCAAGATCATGGGAAATTCCATAGCGTCGAGCGCTTGGGGATGAGTGAGCTTTAGCCGCGATGGCCGCGTGAGAGGCGTGTCAGGGCTGAAGAGTATGGTGAGTTCTCACCACTGACGTGGCCCGGCATCCACATTACCCGCTCACCAGTAGCCATCACGACCCCGGTTCAAGGCACGCTCCAGAACGCATCCCAGCCGCGCGCATCCACATGCACGAAGGGCCCGCGGTGGGGGCGGGGGCCGTACAGACCACGGCCGCCGGGAATCTGCGGGACATCACTGCGTTGAAACAGCGTCTGGATCAGATCCAGCAACCATTCCGAATCGGCCAGATCGACCACACCATCGTCGTTGAGGTCGTCCATGACGCCATCGCCAGTGGTGTCGATATAGATGTCCGCTGCGCCACCCCATTGGTGTCGTGAATAGGCGCCATTCTCAATCTGGGCGTTGTACCAGGGGGTGCGAAAGCCGCTGAGTATCTGCAGGGTTTCGGTCGCGATGCCGCGCCGGTTCACCTCTTCCAGAATCAGTTCAAGCTGATGCAGCAGGGCGGGCCGCAGCAGCAGATATTTGGGCCACTGCTCGGGCTGTTGCTTGCACAGGAACTGGCCGAGCGTGAAATGCGGCGACACCCGCAAGTCGCGCATGTCGGGGTGCGCTTCAATAAACCCGTGTGGCGGCATGTACACCGGCTGATTGCGCAACGGTCGCTGAGGGTACTGGCCGATGCGATAACCGGACAGGTGGCCATCGCGGACCAGGCTCGCGGGGACCAGCACAAACACGTTCAGGGTCACCTGGGCGCTGTCTGCCCGGGTCAACGTGATCTGGCTCAGGCCCGGCCGCTTGGGCGCCGTCCAGGTCCAAAGCTGCCGCGAATCAGCCTTGAGTTGCCCCAGGCTGGCCTCAACCTGGATCGGCGTACTCGCCGGTTTGACCCGCAGGCGCAGGCTTTTTCCGGGCAGAAGATTGACGCTGTGAATGGCATACGCCACCGGTTGCTCGTCGATCCACACCGCGAACGGCGCGCGACCCGGATCGAAAGCCTGGGCCCAGAGCGGCAGGAGCAGTAAGGTGCAAAAAGCCAGGATTCGGCGCAGCAAGGCAGTCTCGACGAGTGGGTGGCGGATCAATCAGAGCGTGGGCGGCGGCGCATCCAGCGCCTGCAACAGGGCGGCGTCGCGGGTATAGATGTCGGGGCGGTACTGGACCCGCGCGTCTTCATCGACCCAGGCCGTCCAGTACAGCAGATGCACGGGCACGGCACGCCCCAGACGGACGGTCGTTTCCTGCCCTTGGTCCAGGGTTTGGCGGATTTTGTCCGGGCTCATTGCGACCGGTCGATTGGGCCCGTGCAACAGCCAATTCGTGAGTGCCTGCGGATCGGAGACGCGAATGCAGCCCGAGCTGAAGGCCCGGCCTTCCTTCGCGAACAGGCTGGGCGCCGAGGTATCGTGCAAGTAGACGTTGTGCTCGTTCGGGAACATGAATTTGACCCGCCCCAGCGCGTTCAGCGGGCCCGGCTTTTGCCGCAGGCGATACGGAAAACGGGTGGCGGACACGTTGCTCCAGTTCACGCTGGCCGGATCGATGCTGCGCTCCTGCGCGCCCCAGCCCTGCAGCACGCTGAAGCCCATGCGCTCCACAAAGGCCGAGTCCGCCTGGATTTGCGGCAGCAGATCCTTGCTGGCCAGTGATTGCGGCACCTCCCAGCTCGGATTCAGCACCAGGTAGGTCATGCGCCCGCTGAAGACCGGGGTCTGCCGGTACGGCCGCCCCACGATGACCCGCTGGCGCATGACCGTCTCGCCTTGCGCGACCACGTCCATCGAAAAGCCGGCGATATTGACCAGGATGTACTCGGTGCCAAGGTCGCGCGGCAGCCAGCGCCAGCGCGCCATGTTCACCCGCAACTGGGCAATGCGTTCGGCCGGCGTGACGTTGAGTGCGGCCAGCGTGCCCGCGCCCACGATGCCATCCGCATCCAGCCCGTGCCGACGCTGGAAGGCCAGAACGGCCTCATGCAGGGCAGCATCAAAGGTCTCGTCGGTGCCGGGCGTTTGCGCGTGATCGCCGAGGGTTAGCAGCCGCTGGCGCAGCGCCACGACGCGCGCATCGCGGTCACCTTGGCGTAGGGCGCGGCCTCCGCCGGGCAGCCGCGGCCAGTCGGTCTGGGCCAGCTGCGTCTGCATGGCCAGGCGTTCGCGCAGGGCCGCATAAGCCGGTGTTTGCGGCAGCCGCGCAGTCAGGTCCGCCAACAGGCCCTCGCGATCATTGCGCAGTACGGCTTCGATCAGGGGGGTGGACTCCTGCGCGGCGCTCAGCGGCAAAAACCATTCGGGATCAATGGTCGTCGGGACGACCTTGCCATGCTGGAAGTGCGCGGCCAGTGTCAGCAAGGCATCGGTGGCCTGCAGTTCCACATCGACGGCGACGCGCGCGTCAGCCCGTCCCTGCAAGCGCTGAAGGCCGCGTTGCAGCGCGGCCAGGTGGTAATCCGCGGGGACCAGCCCTTCGCGCGCCGCAAGCTGCAAAAGCTCTGGCAGTTGGCGCAACAAGGGGCGCGGCGCTTTCTGGGTGAACCAGATCGGCGTGTAACCCCGCCGGTCATACACCGCGCGCAGGGGTTCGGCTGCGTAAATCACCTCGCCATCGGCAATCAGCCGACCCGGCTCCAGGGATTCCAGTCGGAGCCGGAGTCGTTCCGTGATCTCACTGGCGGCCGCCAGCGGGGCGCTCAGGCCCAGCAGCAG
>JBDNBC010000171.1:0-3433 GCA_039768115.1 Oceanococcaceae bacterium | reverse complement strand
GCGGCCGGCGGCGGTTGATCTCCGGTGGGCAGGAAGCCATTGGCGACCATCACCCGGGCGAAGCGATCAGGCGCCTCGCCCACGGCGCGCAGGCCCAGCAGCGAGCCCCAGTCCTGGCAGAACAGGGTGATGTCGCACAGGTCCAGCGCGCGCAGAAAGTCGTGCAGCCAGTCGATGTGGCGCTGATAGCTGTAGTCACCAACATGGGGCAATTTGTCGGACTTGCCGAAGCCGATCAGGTCGGGGGCGATGACGCGGAAGCCGGCGGCGGCCAGTGGCGGAATCATCTTGCGGTAGAGGTATGACCAGGTCGGCTCGCCGTGCAGTAGCAGTACCACGGGGCCGTCCGGCGGGCCTTCGTCGACGTAATGCATGCGCAACCCGTCCACGTCAACGTAATGCGGCGCGAAGGGGTAATCCGGCAGGTCGGCGAAGCGGTCTTCAGGGGTGCGCAGGACGTTCATGGGCGAAGCACGAGCCAGGACAGAAGCCAGATCACAGGGTAGTCAATCCGCGCCAGGAGCTAAAGGCCAGCTCATGCCCCGCCAAGCGCTTTCATGATCAGCAGGACACCCGTGCCCGCCAGCGCGACCAGGACGACCTGCACGAACTGGCGCTCGCTGAGCCGCTGCTGAATGCGGTGGCCCAGCTGCACGCCCAGCCATCCCGCCGGAATCAGCAGCGCGGCGAGCAGCAGCAGGTCCGGTCGCCACAGGCCGAGTACGGCGTAGGCCGGCACCTTGACCACATTGACGCTGAAAAAGAACACCGCCGCGGTGCCGATCCAGCGCGCCTTGGGTAATTGACAGCGGGCGAGATACATGTTCAGTGGCGGGCCGCCGGCATGGATCAGCGTACTGGTGGTGCCGGCGACGACGCCGGCCAGCAGGGCCGGGCCGCGCCGGGGTGGGGGCGCGGTTGTCGTCGGCGTCATGCCCGGTTGCCGCCGCAATGCGCGCCACTGCAGGCCCGCGAACGTGATGCTGATCAGGCCGAGCAGCCATTGCAGGGCGGCCGCGGGCAGCACATCCAGCAGGGCGCTACCCAGGCCCACGCCAAGCAGTGCCGCCGGTAACAGGGCCAGCAGCTGCGCGCGGTCGAGGTTGCGGCGCTGGCGGGCGATGGTTTGCACATCCATCAGCAACAACAGGGGTAATACCAGCACGACCGCATCGGCCGGCGGGATCACCAGCGCCAGCAACGGCACGGCCAGCACGCCCGCACCGCCGGCGAATCCGCTTTTCGAGATGCCGGTAACGATGACGCCGACGATGCCCAGCAGCCAGAACCACGGGGAATTCAGCAGGGGGATATCCACAATATTCATGGGCGTCAGTATCACGGCGATACGCGACGCCCGCCACGAGGCGCCGCGCCGATGCGCCCATCCTGTTAGATTCCGGCGCTCACCATGATCGCGAGGCAGGGGAGCCATCCATGAGTAATCTCGACACCCAGGACGACACCGCGTGCGCATGCCGCGAGGGGGATGCGGCCATCGTCCGGCTGATCCATCCGCACGAAAAAGATCTCGGCGAATTCACGGTGCGGCGCAGCCTGCCGCATGCGCAGCAGCCGATGGTCGGGCCGTGGATCTTCTTTGATCACATGGGGCCGGCGGAATTTCCGGCCGGGAAAGGCGTGAACGTCCGCCCGCATCCGCATATTCACCTGGCTACGGTCAGTTATCTGTTTGAGGGCGAGATTCTGCACCGCGATTCATTGGGCAGCCTGCAGGCCATTCGTCCCGGTGACCTCAACCTGATGGTGGCCGGCCGCGGCATCGTGCATTCCGAGCGCGAGCGGCCGGAAGTGACGGCCAGCGTGCACCGGCTGCATGGGTTGCAGCTGTGGCTGGCGCTGCCCGAGGCGCATGAGAGCACCGAGCCGGAGTTCCTGCATTACCCGGAGGCGGACATCCCGGGGGGGACCGTGGACGGTGTGCGGGTGCGGGTGATGATGGGCAGGGCCTACGGTGTTAATTCGCGGGTGAAGACCTTTGCCGAAACGCTCTATACCGAAGCGACCCTGATGACCGGACAGACGCTGACGATGCCGGACACGCCCGAGCGGGCGCTGTACGTGGCGGAGGGTGGTGTGCAGATTGCCGGCGAGCCGGTCGCTGCCCACGAAATGGCCGTCCTGCGTCCCGGCACCGAGGTGACGGTCGAGGCCACGGCGGACAGTCGCGTGGCGCTGGTCGGGGGTGCGCCGCTGGGCAAGCGCTTTATCGAATGGAATTTTGTCTCCAGTCGACGGGAAGCGATTGACGAGGCCAAGGCCAACTGGGCGGCCGGGCGTTTTCCGAAAGTGCCGGGTGATGAAGAGGAATTTATCCCCTATCCGTAATTACCGTGGCGTCATTGCCCGCCGCGCATACTCTTGCCTCGCAGTTCCTCTCGGAGAATCCTGATGTCGACGCCCGACGCCAATCCGCTGGCCAAAAACCTGCACATCATGCTGTCGCTGTATGTGATCTTCGTTTTCGTACAGAGCCTGTTTTTCAAGTTCACCGGCTCGGCGGAGACGGTCTATATCTTCGAGACCACGCTGGAACCCTGGGCGGCGAGCCACGGGTTTCCCGGGCTGTTTGTGCCGGGCGGGATCTTCTCTGCGACGGTCATCGGGATCATCGAGTTGGTGGCGTCGTTACTGCTGCTGGCCGGATTAATGTCGGCGCGCTTGCGGGTGCTGCAGGGCCTGGGCGCGCTGCTGGGCCTGGGGGTCATCAGCGGCGCGATTGTGTTTCACCTGTTCACGCCGCTGGGCATCGTGGTGGTCAACAACGACGGCACAAGTGACGGCGGAACGCTGTTCATCATGGCCTGCGGGGTGTGGCTGGCCTGCGCGGTGCTGATTGGTCTGCGCCGTGAGGCGCTGGCGGGGCTGGTCGGCCGGTAAAACTCAGGCCGGCCCGCCCGCCGGTGCCGCGTCGCTTGCGCTGTCAGCGCAAACACTGTCGAGCAGCAGCTCGGGGCTGACGGGCTTGGCGAGATAGGCGTTGGCGCCGGCATTCAGGGCGCGCTCCCGGTCGGCGAGGCTGGCCGAGCCGGTCAGCATGACGATGCGCAGTGCGGGATGCTCGGCACGGGCGGTGGCCGCGAGCGCGACGCCGTCCATGCCCGAAAGTTGCAGGTCGCTGATCAGGCAGTGCACGGGGGCGCTGCGCAAATGGCGCATCGCCGCGGCCCCATCGGCGACTGCGGTCACCTGATGGCCAGCCTCCTCGAGTAGCAGTCGTACCAGGCGGCGCATGTCCTCGTCGTCATCAACCAGCAGGATCTGCCGGCCCGCTCCGGCATCCGCTGACGCGCTGCGCGGCGGGGGCTCGCAGAGCGGGGCAGGAATTCGCAGCGAGAAGCGGCTGCCCTGACCCGGCGCCGACTCCAGCGATAGATCGCCGCCCATGCGTCGGGCAATGTCGCGGCTGATG
>JBDNBC010000170.1:0-9082 GCA_039768115.1 Oceanococcaceae bacterium | reverse complement strand
GATGGTGCCACCGGGGTCAAGCTGTATCGCGCCAACGTGACACAGCGCGTGCGTGCCCCACGGGAAAGCAATACGACGGTGCCGGTGCAGGTGATCGTGCCCTAGCGCGACAGCTTCGTCTCACCTGAACTGCTGGATGACCTTTATCAGTGGGCGCCGCGGTTGTGGCGGGAAGACATCGACGCCGGCCACTGGATTCAGGTCAGCCATCCGGATCTGGTTGCCGAGCGGGTGTCCCGTTTCGTCAACTTCATCGAATCCGGCGCGGCCGACGAAAAGGCCCCACCGGCGCTGCAGCGACGCCGTGTCAAAGGCGCGCGCCAACCCTTCAGCGGCCAGTTGGCCATTGTGACCGGCGCCGGCAACGGGATTGGCCGCGAAACGCTACTCGCGCTGGCCAAACTCGGCGCCGATGTACTGGCGGTCGATATTGATCCGGACGCGCTGGAGCGTACCGTTGAAATGGCTCGCGAGCTGGGCGCCCGGGCCCGCGGCGAAGTCATGGATGTCAGCGATGCCCCAGCCTGGGATCGCTTCGCGGCCTCCGTCCAGGACACCGAGGGGGCGCCGGATATCGTCATCAACAATGCCGGCATCGGCATGGCCGGCGCCTTTCTGGACACGACCGCCGCCGATTGGGAACGCATTCTCGGCGTCAACCTGATGAGCGTAGTGCATGGCTCGCGGCTGTTCGGGCAGATGATGCGCGACGCAGGCCGCAAGGGGGTTCTGGTCAACGTGGCCTCGGCTGCCGCCTATTCCCCGAACCGCGACATGAGTGCTTACTCAACGACCAAGGCCGCGGTGCGGATGCTCTCCGACTGCATGCGCGCGGACTTGGGCGATCAGGGCATTCGGGTGATCAGCGTCTGCCCCGGCATCATCAACACCGGCATCACCGACCGCTCCCGCTTTGTGGGCAGCGACAGTGCCACCGAGCAGAGCCAGCGGGCCCGCGCATCGGCCCTGTATGCCCGACGGAACCTGGGTCCTGATGCCGTAGCGAGCAGGATCGTCGACGCGATTCGCAAGGACAAGGATGAAGTGCTCGTGGGCATCGAGGCCCATGGATTGAGCTGGCTGAACCGCCTCGCACCCGGCCTTGCCCGGCGTCTGGCCCGGGTCAGTCTGGCCCCGTAAATCAGGAGAACTCCGATGGCAACACGCACCCCGCAATCCCCCACTGATATTCCTGGCTCGCTGTGGACGTTGCTGCGCAACAAAGGCTCCACCAGCCCGCATGAGCTGACCCCGCGCCGGGTCGAATTCGACTGGTCAAAAACCCCGCTGGAGTGGATTCCCGGCCAGCCCTTTGCCAGCCATTTCATCAATGAGATCAACATGATACTGCCGGCCGGCGAGTTCTGGTTCTGCCGGCTGTACAACCAGGCCCTGCCGCTCATTACCGACGACAAGCTGCGCGCCGATGTGCAGGGGTTCATCCGCCAGGAAGCCATGCACGCGCGCGCCCACGGCGGCGCCATCGAGGAATACCTGAAGGCCCATGGCATTCACACCGAGCGCAATACGCGGCTGATGGAGTGGCTGTTCAATGTGGCTCTAGCCGACGAACCGTACGGCCGCAAGATACCCCGGCTGCTGCAGCGGCGCTGGCTGGTGTTTCGCCTCGGCCTGGTCGCCGCCATCGAGCACATGACCTGCGTGCTCGGCATGTACGCGATGGACAACGAAAAGTGGGACGAAGCCGGCGCTGATGCCACTCTGCTCGACCTGATTCGCTGGCACGGTGCCGAAGAAGTCGAACACCGCTGCGTTGCTTTTGACCTGTACCGACACCTCGGCGGCGGCTATCTGTCGCGCTACTACCTGGCCACCATCACCTTCCCGATGGTGTTCGGCATCTGGACGGATGGCGCCGCACAGATCATGAAACAGGACCCGCGTTTTGCCGACAAAAAGCCCAGTGTCTTTCGGCCCTGGATCTGGCGCGAATGGATGCGGGTGGGCCGTACCGGGTACCTGCCCAGCCCCTTCTGGCTGTTCATCAAGGAGCTGCCCTATCTGTCTCCCTTTTATCACCCCCTGAAAGAGGGCTCGACGGAGCAGGCGCTGCAGTACCTGAACAACTCACCGGCGTGGCATGCGGCTCGAGCGGCAGAAAGCGCTCGCAAGAACGTCTCCCCGGAGTCCGCCCTCGCGCAACCCGCCACAGCGGTTTCGACCACTGCCACCAGCGAAGCGGTGCACTAAAACCCGGACCGGACCGCGCACATCTGGCGGCCTCCATAAAAAAACCCCTCGCCTTGACGAGGGGTTTTTTTTATCGGCGCCGTGCGGACGCTAGATGATCTCGCCACCATCGTCGCGGCGAATCACCACGATCGAAGAGCGCGGCCGCGCCCCATTGCCGTCGGGCCAGCTCCCACCGGGGTGCTGCACGTTGACAAACATCGTGCGGAAGTCCGGTGTCATCTGCACGCCGGTGACTTCGCAGCCGCTCGGCCCGACAAAGAAGCGCTTGAGTTGCTCCTGGTTATCGCCGTTAATCTCCGGCGCACCAAGCCGGGCCGGGATGACGGCCAGCATCTGGTCGCTGGGATCGTTGCGTCCGTCGGGATCCGCCGGGTTGACGCCGTAATCCAGCGGCGCGCCGTTATCGGTCTGAATCCACAGGACGCCACGCGGGTCGAACCACAGGCCGTCGGGGCTACCGAACTCGTTAGCCTGCGTCAGGCCGGAGCGATTGTTCACCGTGTCACTGGCGCGGGCACCAAACACAAAGATGTTCCAGTCGAAGGTCGTAGCCGCCGTGCTGTCGCCGGCCTCGCGGAGGCGAATGATGTGGCCGTGGCTGTTGGGTGTGCGTGGGTTGGCGGCATTTTCTCCTGCATCGTCCGAGGCCTCGGTACGGCGGGAGTTATTGGTCATCGTGACGTAGACCTCACCGGTGATGGGGTCCACCGCCGTCCACTCCGGACGGTCCATCGGCGTGGCGCCGACCAGATCCGCCGCAAGACGTGTGTTCACCAGCAGTTCGCCCTGATCCGCAAATTCGCCGCTCAGAACCGGGTTGCTGATGTCCAGCAACAGCCACTCCCCGGAGCCATCGGCATTGAACTTGGCGACGTACAGCTGGCCCTTGTCGAGCATGTCGCGATCCGGGTTGGATGCGTTGTACGCATCGTCGGTAACGAACTTGTACAGGTACTCGAAACGGGCATCGTCGCCCATGTAAAAGGCCAGACGCTGACCATTAATGAAGCGACTGGGCTCGCATCCCTCGTGGCGGAAGCGACCCATCGCAGTGCGCTTTTTCGGTGTCGACGTGGGGTTCAGAGGGTCGATTTCGACAATCCAGCCAAAGGTGTTGGCCTCGTTTTCCCAGGGAGTGCCACTGGTCACATCAAAGCGGGCAAACTCTCCCGAGATTTCGCTGGGATCACCGGCAACGGCGTTCCAGAAATACCCGAACCCGTTGGCATTGATGCCCATGCGGTCCGTCTGCCGCGGCGGATTGTTGTCCTGGGTAATGAAGTAACCCTGGATGTTCTCCTCGCACGCGAGGTAGGTGTTCCACGCCGTGTGGCCCTTACCGCAGTTGTTGACCGTGCCGCGAGTGCGCGTGCCGGCGCTGAACGGTGTGCTCAACAGGGCATGGCCGCGGGCCGGGCCGGTAATTTCCATCACCGACGCGGCGGTGATGCGTCGATTCATCGGGCTGTTGGTGTCGATCTGCCAGGCGCCCGAACCGTCGTCGAACACCTCAATGACAGACACACCATGGGCATTGATGTCCTTGCGCACTTCGTCCGGGTCGGTCGGCCGCCCATCCGGATCAACCTGCCGGCCGCTACCGGCATACAAGGTCGGGTTGGTGTATTCGTGATTCATCACCAGCAAGCCGCGGCGGCTGCCATCCACCGGGAAGTAGTGGATGCCGTCGTGGTTCTGGCCAATCTGCAGCGCCTGATCGGCGGCCGTGTTCGTGCCATCGCCCCGATATGCCGGGCCGTTGGCGGCGATCGGCGTGCCCCACGGCGCCAGATACTGCCGTCCATACCCCTCCGGGACGATATCCACGTTGTCCTGAAACGAGCCGGGCACCGACGTAAATTTCAACTCGGTGGGGACGCCGGCACCATCTGCCGAGCTGCCACAGCCGCTCAGCGCACTGACCCCGGCCCCGGCAAACAGAGTCGATGACGCCAGACCCAACCCGCCGCGCAGCGCCGTGCGCCGGCTCACGCGGGTTTCGATCAGGTCCTTGAGGGGGGTGCTGTCCGTGCGCGGGCCAGCCGCCTCACCATTCTTGAGATCTTGACGGTTCATACGTTGTCGTCCGTAGGGAATGAAGAACAACTCGCATGATTCCCCGCTCGCATGACAGGGCCATGATCAGAAAACGACAAATCCATGACACGGACATGACCGGCGGTCCGGCAGGACGATTAACGCGACTCGATGGCCTGCAGGGCTTGATGAGTCGTCAGGTGCACCCGCCCGGCGATGGAGTGACCAAAATCCGAGGCGGTGAGCTGGTCCATCACCGGCCCTTTGACCTCGGACAGATGCAGGGTGATGCCCCGCGCCGCGAGCATCTCGTCCCACACAACCAGGGCCTCTTCAGCGCTGGCGTCGATCGAACTGACCGCGGACATCACCAGTAGCAGCGTATGCACGGGGCCCTGTGACAGCGCCGAATCCAGCGCATGCTCGACAATCCTCTCGACCGCGGCCACGTTGGCGAAGTACAGGCTCTCATCCACGCGCACGATCAGGACACCGGGCGTGCTCTCGACGTCATGGCGGTTAACGTTGCGAAAATGCTCCGTACCCGGCACGCGGCCCACGACCGCCACATGCGGAACGCTGGTACGGCGTAAATGCAGGGCGATGGCGAGCAGCACACCCAGCAACAGCCCGGCTTCGATGCCCAGCACCAGCACACCAATCATGGTGACGATCAGCGAGGCACCATCACCGCGGTCATAACGGAACACCTCTCGGGTCGACCGCCAGTCGATCAGCTGCGCCACAGCGATGATGATGATGGCGGCCAGCACGGCCTGGGGCAGCGGCTCGAAGACGCCGGTGAAGAATAGCGTGACGATGGCCACCAGCCCGGCCGTGACCAGGGCAGCGACCTGCGTCCGCGCCCCGGCATCAAAGTTGACGACCGAGCGCGAGAAGCCCCCCGCCACCGGCATCGCGCCCGTTACGGCGGCGCCAAGATTGGCCAGGCCCAACGCGGTCAGCTCCTGATCGGCATCGACCTTCTGCCGGCGACGCACCGCGAGCACACGCGCCACGGCGATACTCTCCACGTAGCCCACCAGCGCGATCAGCATGGCCGACGGCGCCAGCTCAACCCAGTCCGCGCCGAGCAGCGCCCGATAGTCCGGCAGCGGAATCCCGCTGGCAATTTCGCCAACGACGGCCAGCCCGGCGGTCTGCTCCGGCGGCAACCCGATGACCGCGACAATGGACAGCAACACCACCGCCAAAGGTGCCGCCCGCGAGATCATGGCCGCAGCCGGCTCACGCATTCCCAGGTGCGTCAGCAACCGCACCAGTGGACTGCGGGTCAGAACCAGAAACACAATCGTCAGCACCGAAAACACCACGGTCACCAGGCTGATGCTGCCGCCCTGGCTCAGCAGCGGCGCAAGGGTCTCCCATGGCGCCCCGGCCGGCAGGTCCACACCGACCAGATACTTGATCTGGCTGATGATGATCAGTATCGCCGCACCCGTGGTGAATCCGTACAGCACCGGATGGCTGACGAAATGCACCAGCGCACCCAGCCGCAAGCTACGCATGATCAACAGCAACGCTCCGCCCTCGGCCGCCAGAATCATCGCTCCGGCAGACCATTTCGACAGATCATCACCGGCATAGCCCTGCAGGGCATGGGCGACCATCAGCGCCGCCACCGCGACCGGCCCCACCGCCAATGTGCGACTGGAACCGAACAGGGCATAGATCACCGTCGGAACAATGCTGGCGACCAGCCCCGCCTGGGGCGGCAGCCCCGCCAGCTGGGCATAGGCCATGGCTTGCGGCACCAGCAGGATCGCCGTGATCACGCCGGCCACCATGTCGTCCCGCCGCGGGCCCGCATCCGCCGCACGCAGGGATGCCAGCAGCGGTAACGTCGGCATGATCAGGTGTTGCCGCAGGCCAGGTTGGCCGGAACGGCGATATCCATCAGCTTGGGATTAGGCAGATCAAGACCGTTCATGATCGCAATGTATTCGTCGCGGCTTTTGCCGGCCAGCCGTGGGTTGTGATGCTTTTCCTCGCCAATGGAGGAAGCCATCCAGCCTTTGTAGTCATGTGCCGGATACACGGTGGTCGCATCGGGCAGCGTGAACAGCCGCTGGGTGATGGAGTCGTAAGACTTGCCCGGATCACCGCCCTGAAAATCCGTGCGCCCGCTGCCGCGAATCAACAGGACATCGCCAGTAAATACGGCGCGATTGTCCTCGAGCACGAAGCTGAACGACTCATCGGTGTGCCCCGGGGTGTAGACCGAGCGCAGGCGAATGCCGTCGATATCAATCCGATCCCCGTCGCGCACGCTGTCACTGACGCATTCGGCCTTGGTGAACTCACCCATCAAGGTGATGCAACCCGTGCGTTCACGGAGATCACCCAATGCGGTCACATGATCCGCATGGGTGTGGGTATCGATGGCCCGCACCAGCTTCAGATCGAGGTCGCTGATGACACGCAGATACGCTTCGAGCTGCTCCTTGACCGGATCAATGATCAGCGCTTCCCGCCCTGCGCCCGAGGCCAGAATGTAGGTGTAGGTCGACGACTCGGGTTCAAACATCTGCCGAAACAGCACGGCTATCTCCTTTTTCTTTAGGGCATAACGTTATTCCTTCATAGTATAACCCGTTGTCATATCACCCTTAAGTTTTGAGCGCCAGGTGCGCCAAGCTACAGCCGCGCCAGCGCCTTGCGCACGATGCCCGGGGTCAGCAGTTGCGGCAGGACCTCAACCTCGCCATCAGGGTGGTACAGCAGATACAACGGCACGCCATTGCGATCAAAGGCCGCCAGGCCCGCGGTAATGGCCGGATCCTGCCGCGTCCAGTCGGCCTTCAGCAGCACCACCTGCTTTTGCACGAACAGCTCCTGGACGACGTCATCGGCCAGCGCCGTTTTCTCGTTGACCAGACAGGAAATGCACCAGTCGGCGGTGAAGTCAACAAAGATGGGCCTCCCCTCGGCCTGCAACTGCTGTACACGTTCGGCACTCCATGTCTGCCAGTTGCCAGCCACACGTTGGGTAGCCGGCGGCAACAGTGCCGGGGCAATCATCAACACCAGCGCGACGGCCCAGCCCGCCCCGCGCAGCGGCTGCGACGAAATCCACCAGCCGCGCGCAGACTGCCGGCTCACCAAGGCCACCAGCCCCAGCGCGATCAGCGCCAGCGCCAATGCGGGCAGCCCGGCCTGGTTAGCCACCACCGTAAACAACCAGGCTGCGGTCAGCAGCAAGGGCACGGCCATGACCAGCTTGAAGGTATTCATCCACGGGCCGGGACGCGGCAGGCGCCGGGCCAGTGCCGGAACCCAGGCGATGACCAGTACCGGCGCGGCCAGGCCCAGCCCCAGGCTGGCAAAAATGCCCAGCGCCACAACCGCAGGCTGGGTGATGGCGAAGCCCAGTGCCGCCCCCATGAAGGGCGCCGTGCAGGGGCTGGCCACCACCACAGCAAGCACGCCCGTGAAGAATGCGGCACGCGGGCTATGGCCCTGGGTCAGATCCTGGCCGAGCCCCATCAGCCCCATACCCATCTGGGTCCAGCCCGCCAGCGCCAACCCAAAAAAGGCGAGCAGTACGGCCAGAAAGGCGACTACCGCCGGGTTCTGCAATTGAAAGCCCCATCCCAGCGCCGCGCCGGTCGCTCGCAATACCAGCAAACCCGCGGCCAGGACCAGAAAGCTGACCAACACACCCAAGGTGTAAATACTCGCCTCGGCGCGTTTCTGGGCCAGATTCTCCCCACGCGACAGGCCCATGGCCTTGAGCGCCAGCACCGGGAACACGCACGGCATCAAATTGAGCAGGATGCCTCCGAGAAAGGCCAGGCCAATCGCCACTGCCAGGGACATCGTCGCCACCGGCTCCGGCTCAATGCCGGCGGCCCGAGGCGACCACTCTGCCGGCGCGTCCACCGCCGGCACATCACCCCGCTGCATCGTCAGCCACACGGCGCGATCACCCCTGACGACCAGCAGCCGCAGCGATTCCGGGCTTTGCACATCGGCGAAGGCCACCGGCCATGCCAGATGTTGGCCCGCCTCGTCCATGCGCACGGGTGCGGCGTGGTTGACCAGGTACTGGGTATCCGGAAACACCGCATCGGGCCGGGCCAGCGCCGGCGGCAAAGCAAAACGAAATTCGCCCGCGGCCAGCATGAAGGCGCCGGGGTCGGCACTTGTGCCCTGCGGCAATGCGGCCCGCGTGGCAGTAAACACATCGGCATTGCGTTGTGGCCCGCGCGGCCCGGCGGCAATGGTCTCGGTAAGCGTTGCCGAGCCGGGGATACAAATGTCCTTGCACACAAGCCAGTTGACCTCGGCTGCGATCGAGACCGAACCCGTGAAGCTCTGCGGCAATGTCATCTCATACAAGAGCGCGTGCTGATCGCTGTAGCCATAGGTGACCAGGACGTCTTCCTTCAGCGCTTCGGGCACCGGCCAGCGCGGCCCCGCGACATCCAGGCCTTCGATGCCCGTGAATACCGCCTGGGTTGCCCTTCCGGCATCCCCGGCATTGAGCCAGTAGGTATGCCATCCCGGATCGGGCGTCAGACGAATGGCCACGTTCACGACCTCGCCGGCCGGCACCGTGTCGTGCTCCAGAAAGAGTTCGGCACGCACTGGGTCCAGCGCCTGTCCGAATTGCGCTGCGGCCCATGGCGGCACGAGCAACAACAGCAAAAGCGTCATCGTGGTGACAGACCGGCGTCCACGCGCGAAATCACAATTCATCCGTTCCTTCCGTAAAGGCTGTTGCGCCGCATTGGATACAGGCCCCGAACCCAAGTTCATTGCCCCGTTGCGCAACTCACACGACGTCCATGGTAAGAGCCCAGCCCTG
>JBDNBC010000169.1:0-3172 GCA_039768115.1 Oceanococcaceae bacterium | reverse complement strand
CCGGCGTGCATCTGGAAACGATCCGCTACTACCAGCGCCGGGGGCTGGTGGACGAGCCGGAGCGCCCGCTGGGCGGCATCCGGCGCTACACGGCGCACCACGCCCGGCGGCTGCGCTTCATCCGCCATGCGCAGGATCTCGGCTTTTCCCTCGATGAAGTCGGCGATCTGCTGAAACTCGAGGACGGTGCGCATTGCCGGGAGGCGCGAACGCTGGGGGAGCGCCGGCTCGCCGACGTCCGCAACAAGCTGACGGACCTGCAACGCATCGAATCTGCGCTGGCCGCACTGGTCGATCGCTGCGCATCGGTCAAGGGCCGGGTACGCTGTCCGCTGATTGCTTCCCTGCAGCAGACCATTGATCCGCAATGAATCGGCACCGACGCGCGCGCCTCGCCAACACAGCCGGGCAATCGGGCGCGTCAGACTGGCGTCGATCCACAATGGGCAGGATCGGGTAGCGAATCGACTGGAAAGCCTGCGCCCTCGGCGTGGAGCCGATGGCCCGCGTTGGATCGCCACTCCCAAGTGTGAGCATGCGCCGGCTTTTGCTCGTTCAAACCGGTCGTCGACCTCGATCATTCCGTGTGCGCGATCGAGCAGGCCGCGGCAGTCTGCGCTCGGGCTCTGCAGATACAAATCACATCTAGGGGAAGATGGCGCGCTCGTTGAGCAGCACAGACCCGTGGGCGCACTGAAGCCGGATTGCCGCGTCACTCTCCAGGCCGATGCATCTCCCAATACCGGGATTCACGCGAGGTACCATCGGCCCGCGTGCAGAGCCTGGTTCCCATGTACTGGAATCCTGCGGTCTCGATGACACGAGCAGAACGCAGATTGTCCAGTGCGGCAGTCACCACGATCAGCCTGACGCCGAAGGCGTCAAATATCCAGTCAAAGCTGCGTGCTGCGCCGAGCTTGCCTTCACCTTGGCTTTGGCGGTCCGCGCGGTAGCCTCCGGCAATCTCTGCTGCGGAGTGCTCCGGCCAGACGGTGAAGCAGGAGTAACCGCACACGCCACCGGCGGCGTCGAGCATCACGACGAGCAAGCCTTCGCCATCCGCGTGCTTGCGCTGCGCTGCCGCAATCCAGTCAGATATGTTGCGAAGCGTGGTCGGGCGCGGCAGATCGTAGATGGGATCCGATACCCGAGGATCGACCAGAAGCTCGGTGAGCCCTGCCGCATGCTCAGATCTCGCCAGGCGGTAGTTGGCCCCAAGCGTCAGAGGATCGGCGCGTCGCACCTTCGCCCGGATGGCGAGTGCTTCTTCGGGAGGGACTTCGAGTTGCGTCAGCGGCGGGGCGCTCATGTGGACACCGCAACGCCCGCTACATCGGCCGGACGGGTCCACTCCCGGCAGATGCGCGTGGTCTGTTCCCGCGCCAGCGGCTCACGGGTCAGTCCGCAGCGAGCGCCTCGCTTTTCCGTCAGGAAGTGCGCGCAGCGTTGGCACACACCGAATGCGCGCTGGCCGTTCTGCCGTTGCAGCGCGGTCAACAGGCCGCGCAAGGCGTCGGCCAACGGCGGCGCTTCCGAAGGCATCGCGCTCAGGGCCTGCTCCAGGCGTTGCGCCCAACCGTCACGCAGAACTTTGGCGCCCGCCGCAGTCGGCTCCAGGTGAATACGCCGCCCGTGCTGGGGATCGGGCGTCTTCACGATCAGGCCCTGCCGCTCCAATAACTGCAGGGACTGCGACACGGTGCCGCGCGTGATGCCGAAGTATTGCGCCACCGCGATCGGCAGATTGCTGTAGCGATTGGCGCGATCCAGGTAGGCCAGGATCTGCAGATGGATGGGCAGCAGGCCGTGTCGCGCGGCGTCATCGCGCAGTGATTGCTGGATCAGGGCGCCGAGGCGCTCGAGCAGAACCGGTGTGTCATCCATGCCCGCAATGTATCGCTTCGATGCATTATTGACAATGACGGTTTGGCGGCAGTAGAGTCCATAATGTATCGCCTCGATACATTAACGATGTTCCACCGCCAACATCCCAGGAGAAGTCCATGTCCCAGAAAGCCGTCTTCTTTCATGCCGGTTGCCCGGTATGCGTGTCCGCCGAGCAGCAGTTCGCCAAGTCACTCGATCCTGCCCAGTTCAATGTGGAGATCGTGCATCTGGGCGAACAGAAAGCCCGTCTCGCTGAGGCAGAAGCGGCGGGCGTCAAGTCCGTGCCCGCGCTGGTGATCGGCGGGCAGCCCTTCCATATCAACTTCGGCGCGGCGCTTGCCGATCTGAAGTAAGCCGACTTTTCGCGGCGGGGCGCGCCCCGCCGCTTTCTCATTCGGAGGATCCCAACGATGAAATGCACATTGATCGCCGCACTGTTGGCCGCCTGTGCTACACCCGTGCTCGCAGCCGATCCTGCAGTCCCGTACCCCGATGGTTACCGCAGCTGGCACCACGTCAAGAGCATGGTGATCGAGAAGGGCCATCCCCTGTTCGAGTCGTTTGGCGGCATCCATCACCTCTACGCCAACCCGAAGGCGCTGGAGGGTTACAAGTCCGGCAAGTTCCCGGATGGAGCGGTCATCGTCTTCGATCTGCTCGACGCCCCGCAGGCGGATAACGCCATCACCGAAGGCGCGCGTAAGGTTGCTGGCGTGATGCACAAGGACGCGAAGAAATACGCGGCAACCGGCGGCTGGGGCTACGAGGGTTTCGGAGGCGGCGACAAGACCAAGCGCGTCGTCGGCGCCAACGCCGCCACCGCCTGCCATGCCTGCCATACCGCGCAGAAGGATCACGGCTACGTGTTCAGTAGCCTGCGCGACTGAGCGTGACGGTGAGTGACTTTCCGACAGCGCCCGCCTGGCAAGTCAGCCAGTGGTTCAACGCCGACCGCCCCCTGGACCTGGCCGCCCTGCGCGGCCAGGTCGTGGTGCTACATGCCTTCCAGATGCTGTGTCCCGGTTGTGTCTCTCATGGTGTGCCGCAGGCGGAGCGCATCCATCGCCTGTTTGCCCAGGATGGCGTCGCGGTGGTCGGTCTGCATACGGTGTTCGAGCATCACGAGGCTATGACGCCAGTCGCGTTGAAGGCCTTTCTGCACGAATACCGCGTCAGCCATCCGGTGGGCGTGGATGTGGCCGTTGCGGGCGCCCCAATCCCGGCCACCATGCTCACCTACGCGCTGGAAGGCACGCCGTCGCTGATCCTGATCGACCGCGCGGGG
>JBDNBC010000168.1:0-8290 GCA_039768115.1 Oceanococcaceae bacterium | reverse complement strand
GGCGGGGTATCCATCGAGCCGGTCGACCCGGAGGTCAGTACGCCGAACAGGTTCGGGTCGGGGTTGAAGCCCTCCATCAACGCAAAGATGTTTACGTCGCTGGCGTTGTTGGTGCCGCGGCTGACACCAAACAGCGTGAACAACGCAATAGGCGAGCGTGCGGCCAGACCAAGATCGCGCGCAACAACCGCCACGTCATTGAGGCTGTTGCCACTGCCATACATCACGCCCAGCCCGTCGCCATCCGCGGGCGCACCGGCCGCGCCGCTGTGGCAGCCATGACAGGTCAGGCCGATGCGGCCGCTCCACGCGCCATCCGCCGTGCGGGTCTGGGTAAACGAGATTGGCAACTGCCCCGAGCCGCCATCGGTCGCGTTCGGGTCTTCGCCCGGCAGCGGGTACGGATTGCGAGTCGGCGACAACGGCGCGCCGAAGCGCTGCGAAACCAGATAATCGAAATCGGCCGGCCGGGCGAACTCGCCCCACATGCGCCACAGGTTGTTCCATTCGTTGGCGGCGATGGTGAAATCCAGCGGCGCGTCATTACCAGTACTGTCAGCTGCGAAGAAGTGGCCGGCACCGGCGGCGCCGTTTCCACGCATCACCTGCTCGCCGAGCGCATGCAGCGCGCGGTATTCGCCGCAGGTGGTCGGCTGGCCGCCCTCGCCGATCAGCGCCGGATCGGCGCGGCAGTCCCGCCACTCGATATTAAAGTGCACAGCTTTGTCGGCATTGGCGCCGGTCACGACCAGCGTACGCGGGTCCACCGGCAAGGGCGCGTCGTCGTCCTGCCCGGCACAAAAGTCGGCCCAGACATGCCCGCCGCGCTTACTGCCCAGCAAGGCCAACGAACGAGCGCCGGCACGGTCGGCGCGGCTGGGCGCACACGCCCCCTCCCCGAAGGCTTCGAGCTGTGCCTGCATATTGCGGTAGGCCTCGCTGTCCTCCGGCCACGGCTCGCCGCCGGTGTGGCTACGCTGATCCGTACCCGAGGCCATCAGCAGAATGCGCGATACCGGATTATTGCCGCCCAGGTTCTCCCACGCCGCATACAGGTTGGCGTAATCCTCGCCGGGGTCGCTAGAGAGCATGAACAGGCGCCCCTCCTCGACATCACCGATGCCCTCCGGCACATGACAGGTGCGACAGAAATCCAGCTCGGGCTGCACGGCCGCGGCAAAGAAGGCGTCACATTCGCTGCCACCCGGTGGCGGCGCACCCGGCGGCGAGGCGTCCGGTACGGCATCACCTGCCGCCAACTGCGCAGCCGGGTCGTCATAGCGCCCGCCGGAACAGGCCGCGATCGCGACCAGCACCAGTAACGCCCATCCGCGGATGTCTCCCCGCACTGGTTGTTGTGTCATAGCGTCTTTAAATACTCGATCAGGGCGCGCCGCTCGGCATCGCTGAGCACGGCCGTGAAATCGTGACCCTGGTTACCTTGCGAGTAAATATGGGTGTTGTACACCTTGCGGTTGTCGATCTGCGCATCAGTGAAGGGGATCAGATGCGCCTCGTCCACCGACAGATTCCAGGTTAACGCCAGGTTCACGTAGAGGCCGTCAAGGAGGCCCTGCAGCGGTGACTGGCCTTCCGGCGCCAGCAACGGGATTGGCGCGGGGCTGCAGGTCAGCAACGGTGCGGTCTGTGCGGCATCGGCCAGGCAGTCGAGCTCGTCGTATTTCCAGCCCAGCTTGTCAGTGTCGTAGGCACGCTCGAAATCGGTGTCGAAGCCCATCACCACGCGCCCTTCGAGCGCCGCGGGGGCCGGCGCGGATACCCGCTTCCAGATGGTGGGCCGCTCACGCGCCGGATCCAGCACACCCCAGATGTTGGGCACGGAGGCATTGTGAAAATACGGCGCCGATGCCCAGATGCCATGCAGCGGGGGGGCGAGCATGACCGGCGTCTTGTCCGGCGTGTAGCCAGCGGCGCCAATGTCGCAAGCGATAAACGAGACATTGCGAATGCCGTTGTTGATCGAACCGTCGGGCTCGCGCAGGCTCTGCATGCCCTCGGCATAGGCCGGGTCCGTGCGCATGATGTCCAGCGGCTGAATGTTGGCAGCGATACCGGCCATACGCGGGTCGGCAAGAAAGGCCGGGTCGTTGACGAAGCGCGGCGCATAGGCCCCGTGACAGCTCGCGCACGAGCCATTGCCAGGGTTTGCGGGCTCGGGCACCGGATTATCCCCGTCGGCCCAGAGGTTCTTGGAGTGAAACAGGATGGACCCGGCTTGCGCCAGCGCGGTGTTGATCTCGCCCGGATACACCGGCGCCTTCAACGACTCGGCCCAGACCTGAAAGGGGTACGACACCTCATCCACCCAGCCCACGGGGTCGGGGTCACTGCCAAACATCGGGTAATAGGCCGCCATGTCGATACGCGAGGAATCCATCGGCAGCACGGCCCCGTGAAACTTCTGCGGCCGCGAGCCCATGTTCCACCACGGCGGGCTCTTGATATTGCCGATGGCCTGGCTGAACACGATGCGCGGGTTGGTCAGTTCTTCGACGGTACCGCCATTGAACGCGATAAAACCCACCTGGAACTGGTCGATGGCCCCCGTGCCCCGATTGCTGGCAACGGTGACCGGAGCGCCCGACAGCAGGCCGAAAGGCAAGGCGCCCACCGCCGCGAAGTCCCGAAACGCGGTATGAAAATCCCCGATCGTGCCCATGCCGCCATATACGGCTCGCGTCTCGCCACCGTGGGTGAGCTGACCGTCGTGGCAGAACGAACACAGCTTGACGCCCAGCGTGCCGGTCCAGCGGCCGTCCTCGTCGCGCAACTGCGTCAGTGCCAGCGGCAGCTGGCCCGAGCCGCCGTCGGTGATATTCGGGTCTTCACCGGGCAGCGGATAGGGGTTGCGCTCGGCGGGCAGTGCTGAGCCGTATCGTTCGGCGACGAGGGTGTCGAAGTCGTCGGGGCGCCCGGTCAGTGCGCCGTTATAGCCGCTCCAGGTTCGCCAGACATTGTTGTATTGGGCGGCAGTTAACGTCCAGAACGAGCGTTCGCCACTGTACGTTGAGGGATCAAGAAAATTGATGCCGCGCGGATTATCGCCACTGAACATGTGGGCCGTGCCGGGTTCGCCCTGGCCACGCCCGACCCGCTCGCCGATCCGATACAGCGCACGGTAGTCGCCGCAGGTTTGCGGGCGCAGCGGATCGTTCAGGAAACAGTCCTGCCAGCCCACGTTGAACACCACGTTGCGGCCGGCATTGGCGCCCTCGGTAATCAACGTGCGCGGGTCGGTGGGCAATGCTGCGGTGTCCGGATGCGTCGCGCAGAAGTCCGCCCAGACATGCCCGCCGCGCGAGCTGCCGAGCAACGCAGTCGTGCGGCCGGTTTCCGTGGTCGGAGTCTCGCTGCGCGGGGGAGTCGCGGTTTCATCCCGCCCCCCGCTACAGGCCAGCAGCACGCTCGCAGCAACGAGCAAAACGGCGGCGGTCGGAAAATCAGTACGCATCGGTTCCCTCGATGAGCGTGGTCGCGCATCGCTGAGGAATTCGCAACGGATCGGGAGGCCAGAGCGGATTCCTCAGCGTCGAGACACAGGCTCCAATTTTTTCAGACATTTGTCAATATCTGGCACGGCACACGTGAGATTTCCCACCTCCACGATTCCTTACCGTGATTCCCCCTTGCGCTACAGCGCCCTGCCGATATAATGCCGCTACGAATATGATTCACTATCTGAACCCCGCTCAGAACAGTGGGTCCACGACGCCATTCTCACCCCACCGGCCTTGGTCATGAACACCGTCACCCGCAAGACCCGCGAGCGCGCGGAACGCGAGCAGCATCTGCTGGATGTGGCCAATAATCTGGTCCGGGAGAAGGGGTTGATCACCCTGCAAATGAGTCACCTTGCGCAAGCCGCCGAAGTGGCCATGGGCACGCTCTACAGCCACTTTTCCTCCAAAGAGGACTTGCTGCTGGCGCTGGCCGTGCGCATCAGCGAGCAACAAGGCGACTATGTGGTGCGCGCCGCACGATGGCAGGCCGGCACCCGCGACCGAATGATGGCGACAGCCCTCGCCGACTGGTTGTTCCTGCACCGGAATCCGCACTTTGCACAGATCACGCAGTACGCCCTTAGTGAGGTCGCCTGGGAGCGCGCCTCTGAAGCGCGTCGCCAGGATTTCGTGCTGTCGCGCGAGCCGGTCGGTGCAGCCATCTTCAGTATCGTTCGTGACGCGCAGGATGCGGGCGACCTGCCCCGCAGCGGTTTCACCGTCGAGGAGCTGCCCTTTGGCTTCTGGACCATGGTGGTGGGGACGCAGCAATTGACACATACACGGGGTTTACTGGAGCACTTCTCCATTCGCGAACCCCACCTGACCATGGTCCGGCATATCGTGGTCTGGCTGAACGGCCTGTCATGGAAGCCCTTGGCATCCGCTAATGCCACGGATGGCATTTGTGGTTTACGCGACCGCCTGTTTGCCGACGTTTTCCCCGAGGAACCTTGCGCATGATGAAAGTCCCTGCACACCTCAGTCTGGTCGTGCTGCTCCTGCTCCCGCTGGCCACACACGCCGCCTCGTTGGATCAGGTCATGCGCAAGGCACTGCGGGTTGACCCGCGGGTACCGGCGTCACTGGCCCTGTCCACCGGAGAAAATGCTCGCGCTGCACTGGACCGGGCGCCGCTGCTGCCGCAGCTGTCCGCCACGGCCGACTATGGCGAAACAAAGCAGAAGATCGACAGCAACTTTTTTCCCAGCGTAGACGAAAGCTTCACTGATAGCAGTGTCGCGCTGGAACTCCGCCAGAGCCTGTTTCGCTGGGATATGCGCAGCCGCTGGTCGCGTAGCGACATGCGTGAGGCCCGCGTTCTCGCCGATGAAATTCTGCGCCGCGAGGACTTTTTGCTGCGTGTGGTCGACCGCTATAGCGCTGTCCTGGAAACGCAGGCTGGCGAGGCCTTTGCGCGCGCAGACCTGGCCGCGCTGCTCGAAGAACAGGCCTCCATTGATGATCGACTGGAGGCCGGACGCGCGACCATCACCGACCAGCGCGACACCCAGGCCCGACGCGCGCTGGCTGAAGCCGCCCTGCTGCTGGCCGAGGATGATCGGCGCAATGCCGAGGATGCGCTGCGCGAGTTGATCGGCGATCCGCTACCCACGTTGCGTGCGCTGCCCGAGACCCTCCCGTCATTTGTTGCACCGGTGGCCACGCTAGAGGCCTTCATCAAGACGGGCCGGGAAAACGCTGCTCGCGTCCAGGTGGCACGGCTGGACCTCGCCATCGCCGAGTCTCTGATCACATCGGCGATTGCCGAGGCCGCACCGCGCGTGGATCTGGTCGGACGGTTGTCCACCGACGACAGTTCCGAATCCCTGGGCGGACAGCAGCGCGATGCGAGCCGGATCGGCGTGCAACTCAATGTCCCGATTTACGCTGGGGGAGCTGCTTTGAAAGGCCTCACCGCCGCCCGAGCGGATCGGGATCGAGCGGCTGCCGCCTACGACTTGACCCAACGACAGGCCGAGCAGGAAGCGTACAGCGCCTGGCGAGCCGTGGACTCGGCGCAACGCCGCCTGACGGCTTTGGCGGCCGCGCGCGAGGCGGCCACTCTGGCCCTGGAAGCCACCCGCGATGGCTTCGATATTGGCCGGCGCACGCAGCTCGATGTGCTTGAGGCGCAATCCGCAAACTTGCGCGCCGAGCGCGATCACACGCTGGCGCGCTACGCCCTGCTACGCGCCCTGGCGCGTCGCGAGGCGGCCGTGTCCGACCTGCATTTCAATGATTTCCCCCGCTTTGACCAGTTATTCGCCGGCAACGCCGTCGATACGGTCGCCCTGCCCGAATCGGAGTAAGCCCTCATGGCCAAACGCATGATCCTGATGTTGATTGCCGTCGCTGTCGTCTTTGGCGGCATTTTCGGCTTCAAGGCCTTCGTCAACACGCAGATGCAAGCCTACTTCGACAATGCGCCACAACCCCCGGTCACCGTCACCAGCGCGCAGGCCGAGACGCAACGCTGGAGCACCCAGCGCAAGGGCGTGGGGACGGTCGTCGCTGATCAGTCGGTGGCGATCAGTGCCGAGGTCTCCGGGCGCGTGACCGCGGTGAACTTCACTTCCGGCGGCACCGTCGAGAACGGCGCGGTGCTCGTCGAACTCGACGCCGCACTGGACCGTGCCGAGCTGAACGCACTGCAAAGCCAGCTCACGCTCGCACAGTCCGAATATCTACGCACGCAACGGCTGTTCGAACAAAAACGGGTGTCCAGCGCCGAGCGCGACACGGCCCTGTCCCAGCGTGATGCGCTGGCGGCCCAGGTCGCGGCCCGCAATGCCATGTTGGCCAAGAAATCCATCGTCGCGCCCTTCGCGGGGCGGCTGGGCATTCGCCAGATCAGCGTTGGCCAAGTGTTGCAGCCCGGCAACGCGATCGTACAGCTGAGTAGTCTCGCGCCGCTGCATGTTGATTTCAACCTCCCCGCGGCACAGGCTCTGGCGCTCGAAATGGGCATGCCGGTGCAGGTTGCCGCCAATGGTCAGTCCGTGGCCGTAGAGGGCCGGCTCACCGCGATGGAAGCCGAAGTCGACGCCATGACACGCAACATCCTGGTACGCGCCACGCTGGACAACCCGCCCGCAGGCCTCAAGGCCGGCAGCTTTGCGGATGTCACCGTGACGCTGCCCGGCAGCACCGAGTACATCGTGGTGCCGCAGACAGCGGTGAACTACCAGCCCTACGGCAACACGGTATTCCTGATCGTCCCACCTGAAAGCGAAGATGGCATGCCCAGCGCCCAGCAGCGCTTCATCAAGACCGGCGCAGCGCGCGGTGATTTTGTCGCGGTTCTGGAAGGCCTGGAGCCTGGTGATGAAGTCATCACCAGTGGTCAGCTCAAGGTGCGCAACGGGAGCCAGCTGATCATCGACAACGACAATTCGCCGGATGCCCAGATTGCGCCCCGGCCCGCCAATTCCTGACCGCGCGTTCGCTCTCTGACGCCCCTGCCCTCGCCCCGTCCGCCCCGGAGTCGCCCATGGCCTTTACCGACATCTTTATCCGCCGCCCGGTGCTGGCGAGCGTGGTCAGCCTGTTTCTGCTGCTGCTGGGCCTGCGCGCGATCACCGATCTGAACGTACGCCAGTACCCCGAGCTGCAAAACGCCGTCATCACCATTTCCACCGTCTATGTCGGTGCGGACGCCGACCTGGTGCGCGGCTTCATTACATCGCCGCTGGAGAAGGAGATCGCCTCTGCCGAGGGCATTGACTACCTGTCATCGGTGAGCCTGCAGGGCGTCAGTTCGATCAGCGCCTACCTGCGTCTGGACGCCGACCCCAACGAGGTCCTGACCCAGGTTGCGTCGAAAGTCGACGCCGTTCGCAGTGACCTTCCGGAGGGCTCGGAGGAGCCGTCCATTGTGCTGGCCGTGGGCGAAACCACCGCGGCAATGTACATGTCGTTCTTCAGCGATGTGCTGGAAAACAACCAGATCACCGACTATCTGGTGCGGGTTGTGCAGCCCAAGCTGGCGACCATTGCCGGCGTGCAGCGGGCCCAGGTGCTTGGCGATCGCACCTTTGCCATGCGCATCTGGCTGGACCCGACGCGCATGGCGGCACATAACCTGACGGCCAGCGAGGTCTACAACGGCTTGCGCGCCAACAATGTGCTCGCCGCCGTCGGTGCGACCAAAGGTCGGCTGACGTCCATCAACCTCACGGCGGAAACCGACCTGTCATCGCCAGAGCAATTCAAGCAGCTGATCCTGCGCCAGGACGGCACGCGGCTGGTGCGGCTCGGCGACGTGGCCGACGTGGAACTGGGCGCGGAATCCTATGCGACGTCGGTCAGCTTCAATGGCCAGAACGCCACTTTCATGGGCATCGAAGTGGCCCCGGATGCCAATCTGCTGGACGTGATCGGGCGCGTGCGCGCGGCCTGGCCCGATATTACCAAGGACTTCCCCGAGGGCCTGGAAGCCAAAATCCCCTACGACTCAACCCGCTACATCGAAAACGCCATTGATGAGGTGATCCGTACGCTGGTCGAAGCGCTGATCATCGTCATCGTCGTCATCTACCTGTTCCTGGGCTCGATGCGTGCCGTGCTGATTCCGACCATTGCCGTGCCGCTGTCGCTGGTAGGCGCCTGCTTCCTGATGCTGCTGATGGGCTTCTCGATCAACCTGCTGACGCTGCTGGCGATGGTGCTGGCCATCGGCATGGTGGTAGACGACGCCATCATCGTGCTGGAAAACATTCACCGCCACATCGAGGACGGCATGAAGCCGCTGGAGGCTGCATATACCG
>JBDNBC010000167.1:0-2950 GCA_039768115.1 Oceanococcaceae bacterium | reverse complement strand
GGTAGCGCACGGCAGGGGCCACCGTCAGCGTGGGAGCGGGCGTGGGCGAGGGGGCCGCCTCTTGTGGAAGCGAGTCGTCATCGCTCGGGTAAAAAACGACCACCATGCCCACGGCTGCGGCCACAATGCCCACCCCGAGCAGGGACCAGACGGTGTTATTCATCGCGATTCTTCATGCATTTACGGCCCGTTGAGACAGGCATGTGGTGCTGAGGTTGCGGGAGTGAATAAGGGACGTGCCCTATTTCTTCTGCCACGCGCCGCTTTCGTTCTGGTGATACCAGCCGGCCGGGGCATTGCTGATCCAGCGCTCGGCAAAAACGTCGCGAATCTGCGGTTCCCATTCGGGCTTGCCGTTGGCCTGGGCGATTTCGCGGTACAGCGCGCTGCGGTCGGCGTTTTCGTCGGCCACCAGCTTGCGTAGCTGATTGCGCTGCGGCAGGGCGACCAGTCCCAGATCGCGTACCTCGAGCAGGCCGTTGGCGGTCATGCCGATCGCGCCGGAGGCATAGAACGGCAGAAGCTTCTCGTGGCGCTCTCGCATCGAGGCCTGCAGTGTGCGGACGGCCGGTGTGTCGGCATCGAAATCCGGTGCGGCATGGGCCGCGGGAATCAGCCTGCTGAGGGCGAGCATCCACAGCGGCGCTTCGGCGTCCAGCGCAGAACGCGGCTCGGGTGCAGGGCTTTCTGTCGGCGAAGCGGCCGGCGGCTTGTCGCCGTAGATGTCCTGAACGAACTTGTCGGCGACCTGTTCCGCCACGGCGCTCGGAAAGTAGACATTGATGGTGACGCAGGCGGCCAGCACCAGCAACGCCAGCATGCCGCCGGCGGGGCGGGTGATCGGGTGCAGACGGTGATTCATGGCGGGCTCCTGTCCTCGGGGATGAGGGTCAGTTCATTCTACGCTTGCGCCCGGACTGGCGGAGAGCGCGCTCAACTGGCCCAGCAAGGCCGGCCAGCTGACCCGTTGGGAGTAGCCCACTACGGTGATTTGCGGAAGCCCGCGGCCTTCTACCAGCAAAAAGCCGCCTCCTTCCGCGGGCTTGCCGCCGCCCATCTGGCAGATGCCGTCGCGCAGCGTGCAGGACCACGCGATACGCTTGTAGGCGAAGGTCTCAAAAAAACGCATGAACCCCGCGGACAGCGCCGCGACAGCGCCACCGCCGCCCAGCTGGGCGATGTTTTCCACCGCGCGTTGGCTGATTCGACGGTGTTGGCTGGTGCCTGGCGGCGTGTACAGGCGGGCATCGAAAGCGACTGGTTGCCAGGCTTCCAGCCGCAGGCCCAGCACATCGACATGCAGCGCGCCCTCGATGCGACCGACATCGAACACGCTGGTGACCTGGGCCAGATCCAGGTCACGCAGACGCACATCCGCCTGCAGGCGCGGCACGCGCCCGAGCGGCTCCTGCAGCCGGGCATCGTCGACGGTGAGGCGGCCGCCAAAGGCCTGGGCCTCGATCTGGCCGTCCACGACCAGTTCACCGCCGCGATAGTGCAGCAGCGGCAACTGGCCGCTGAGCTCCCCCGGCAGGCTCGGCCAACCGAAAGCGGCCGTGATCAGCGGCAGGCTCACCGGCTCCAGCGCCGCCTGCAGCTTGAGCTCGGGCTGGGCGGCGCGCAATTGCGCGGCATCGAGCTGGCTGATCCGCAGTCGCCCATCAAAGAAATCCATCTCGATCGGCGCCAGCGTGCGCAGGCCGTCGGGAAGCGCCTGAAACGCCCAGCGCGCCGCACCAAAGGGCATGCGCCGCCAGTACGCGCCGTCCCACGTCAGCGCCGAGTTGGGCGACGCGCCGTCAGCGCGCCACGCGAGTTTGCCATCCAGGCCGTAGATCGCGAAGCGGCGCTGACTGTCGTCGAGATGCACCGCGTCGAGGGTTAGGTCGATGGCCTGTGGGCGGCCTTCGGCAACGCGCACGGTGCCGCTCAGCCGCCCGGAGCTTTCCAGCTCGTCTAGCGGCGTGCCTGTGCTCAGCGGCAGCAGCAGTTGTGTGTACAGGCCGGGAAGTTGCGCCTGTTCAATGTCCAGCGTCAGCGCCTGCAGCGGCGGGGTGGCCGCGGGGTCCCAGCGCGCGCGGGCGTTGGCCTTCAGCACCTCACGCTGGTCCCAGTCCAGCGTTTGCAGCTCGACTGCCCCGCTATCGGGTGACCAGAAGGCATCGGCGCCGAAGCGGACCGGATGCGGTCCATAGTCCTGCAGCAGCGGCTCGGCGTAGGCATAGCCCTGGGTCAGCTCGCCATCGGCACGGATGCGCAGCCCGGTGGCGGTCGGTGCCAGGTCCAGCCGCATGCGGCCCACGAGCGCATCGGTGGCCAGGGTGCTGGCGGTGTTGGCGACCGTGAGGCTGGTGCTGCTGAGTTCCGCGTGGCCCTGCGGCAGCGCGCCGGGCTCACCGCGCAGGTCGAAACGCAGGGTTAACCGGCCTTGCGCACTCATCTCGGGCACGGCGGACGACAGGCTTTGCGCCGCCGTTAGGAGATCCGTTGCGTCCACCTGTCGCAGCGCGCCGCGCGCGGCCCAGCGGTTGGCGGTGAGGACCAGGTCGAGGTCGATTCGGCCCTGGGCCAGTGCCTGAGCGGGCAGGGTGAGTTGCCAGGCGCCGTCCGGCTGCTGGCGCAAAGACAGTGTGAGTCCGCGCGTTCCGAGCAGAGCTTTCAGGGCCGGATGTCGCGCCTGCAGCCGCCCGTCGAGGCAGGCCAGCGGTTGCGGCGGCAATTCGATGCGCCCGCAGTGCAGATGCACGTCGGTGAGGGGCGCATCGACGCCGGACAGCGCGAGATGGCCAATGTGCAATTCGCCGCTGGTGTTGTCGGTCAGGCTCAATACCAGACGAACATCGCGCGCATTCACTCCGGCGGCGTTCACCTCGGTCGCCGCAAACGCCAGACGTCCGTCCGCGGCTGCCGGGCCGGTGCCCAGCACCGTCATCAGCAGCAGCCACGCGCG
>JBDNBC010000166.1:0-4964 GCA_039768115.1 Oceanococcaceae bacterium | reverse complement strand
GCTGCCGCCCTGGAAGCCTTGCTGCGGCAGGGTCACTGCCAGGTTCAGGCTGTCACCAGAGGCATTGTCCGGCTCCGACTGTGGCACGGTGCAGCTCGGGTTGCCCGTGGTGCCATTCGTGCGCTGGTCCGTGTTACGGAACACGATCTGCTTGTTGCCAGCAGAGTCCGTAACTTCACGAATCAACCCAACGAACACGTCGAAGGCTGACAACGTGACGGTGAAGTCAAGAACATCACGGCTGTTGCGGGCTTCGTGGATACGAACCTTGACAGCGATGGGTACGTTTTGCGTGTTGGTGAGGTTCACCAGCGTGAAATAGCCAGGCTGTGCCGTGTAGTACGAACCGATTGCCACTTCGCCGATTCCGTCTGTAGCGATATTTACCGCTTGAGACGTCCCCGTTGCCCCGGCCAACGCCAAACCGGCGATGGCACTAAGGCGACCTAGTTTCCTAGTCATTAGAAGCTCCCAAAAGTTAAAGTTGCGGAGGAGCGTAACTCGCCCCTCCTCTCACAAGTGTGGCACAAAACCTCGAAACATTCTTGCATCGTGCATCGCACCACGTCCGCTGCCGGCGTAAAAACCTCCGCCTATCGCGTTATGCAAACCTACCCCTCACCACTGTCGATGTCAACGGGATGCAGGATTGCCTTGTGACCCCCGTCACAGTTGGCCTATGGCAGTTTTGATGCTTCCGTGTTTCCGGCAAAGATCGAGCGTTTATGAATACCCCCCGGCTTACCATTCTGGTCGTCGTGCACAACATGTCACGTGAGGCGCCTCGCACCTTGCATACGCTTACGCACGCGTTTCAACGGTTTGTAAATCCGGACGACTATGCCGTCTGGGTACTCGAGAGCGGGTCGACTCGTCCCTTGTGCGAACACGACGTCACCGCCTTTGGCCCCCAGTTTCGGTACTTTCGCATTCAGCCGGAGCACCCATCCCCCGTTGAGGCGCTGAACTGGGCGCTTGCGCGGGTCATCTCGCCTTTCGTGGCGTGCGCCATCGACGGCGCACGCATGGCATCACCCGGTTGCCTGGCGGGCCTGCTGGAGGTACTGCAGTGGGATGAACGCGCTTTGCCGTTCACGCTGGGGTTCCACCTTGGTCACCAACCGCAAAACGAGGCGATGGTCGCTGGCTATGACCAGCACACCGAAGACACGCTGCTCTCGTCGGTTCCCTGGCAGCACGACGGGTATCGGCTCTTTGATATATCGGTTCTTGCGGGATCATCAAATGAAGGCGCTTTCGGCCGTGTGGCTGAAAGCAACCTCTTTGCGGTGCGTACGCAAACTCTCCAGAGCCTGGGTGGTTTTGATCCCCGTTTCACCAGCCGGGGCGGGGGCTATGTGAACCTCGATGTGTTCAAGCGACTGGTGGAAAATCCGGACATCCACCCCGTCTGCCTGCTCTCGGAAGGTACCTTTCACCAGTTTCATGGCGGCGTGGCTACAAATGCCGGCCCGTCAGCCAACCCGGGGCCCGCGTTTGAAGAGGAGTATCGCCGCCTTCGGGGGCACGATTACCAACGCCCTACCCGGCCGTTCGCATACTGGGGCCGACCGCTGCCCTGCGCGCTTCGTCATCACCTGACGATGTAAGCCAATTGTCACTGGCCACACCCCTGCGTTGCGTATACGATACTGATTATCAATATGTATTCGGAGGGGGAGACCCAAGATGACATTATTTAGGAAGGTTGCAGCGAGCGCACTTATGGCCCTCAGCGGCACGGCTGGCGCCGTGAACCTGGCCACGGATGGGCTGGGTGAGGCGGCCATTGTGCCGTTCTACACGGCACAGCCCGACTGGTGGTCCATCCTGCATATCACTAATACAACCAACGCCGCCGTCCCCGTGCGGCTGCATTTTCGTGAGGGTCTGAACGGTCGCAATGTCCGCACCCTGATTGTTGCCTTAAGTCCGTTTGACGTATTCACTGGCCTGGTCCAGCAAGGCCCCGGCGGGGTTCCCATCCTGCGCGTGATTGATCAGCCATCGGCCGTGAAGGGTGACCGCAAAACCTGCACGATCCCACAATCAACAGCCGCAGACGGCTCAAGCATCGCACTGCCGTTTACCAGTGAAAGCTACGACAACACCGACGCGGCTTTCCTGCCCGACCTGGGCCTGAGCGCCATCGGCGATGCCGTCGAGGGCATTGGCGATGCGCTGGATGATGAGCTACTGGAGACAATCGGCCTCACTCAACCACGCAATTTCGATGGTGGGCCGACGTCCATCCGGCGCGCAGCGGAAGGCTGGATTGAAGTCGTCTCGATGGGCTTTACCGACGTTCAAAAACGCGAAACCCCCTCTGCTCCCGGGCAGACACCACCATCGCGCCCCCCCCTGGTGGATGCGAACGGCGTTATCAACGTCGGCGAGGCCATCGAACGCAACGAATGTGACCTGCTGGATATTGCGTTCTCCAACACCGCCACGCGCACGGATGACAACGAGGGCAATGTTCCACGGATTGTGGATACCGCGCGGCAATTCGGCGAGCCCATTAACGCCCTTAAAGTCGATTCATGGCTGGTGAACTTTGCCAATGGCAAGGAGGCCTACGTCCCCGTCACATCACTCGCGAACTTCTACAACCCGGGCGCGCAGCTGGAAAGTGCCGAAGACCTGCGGCTGCTGGAGCTCACGTTGTCAGACCAAATCGATCTGGATGTGAATCTTGGCGTGCTCGGGGATATTGGCGCGCTCCAGCTCATTGATTTGTTGCGCATATCCGTTGATGGCCTCGGGCCATTTGGAGAGGGCCTCGGCCTTGTGTTTGATGGCCTGGAAGACTTTCTGGCGGGTTCGGGGCCACTACCGCCCGAATCATTGACCTGTAATCGGGGCATGTCGCCTTGTGGCGACGACATGGATAAGTTTGTATTCCCTGAAGACAATGCGTCGTGCACCATTACTCGCGATGCGCAACGCAAAACGCTGTTTTTCGACTGGCAGCCGGACGGCGGGGCCCGGCCCGACGGCATTTTGCGCTCATTAGCGCTGGCATTAAACAACCTCGAACCCTCTGCAGAAGCCTTCGCCGAGCAGGCGGCCGCCATCCAGTCCATCGTAGAAGTCTACGTCGCGAACTTGATTAACCCTTTCGGCGGCAACGAGCCGATTCAGGCCAGCAGCTGCCGCAACCTGATCACAGCCGGGTTCGGAGCCGAAGCACTCGAGCCCTCCCTGAATGACGTTTACCCTGCGCGCGCCCGCTTCCACCACGACAGCGAAAACGACGCACGCGTGCTGATCCCCTTTGCCTCGACCCCGAACGGATACAACTTACCCGAGGACAAACGGGGCATTGATGCACTCAGTCTTCTGCTCATGCGTCAGACGGCCATGAATGACTGGGGCTTTGATGGCAATAATCTCCGCGCCCAATGGGTCATGACCCAACCAACTAAACCCTTTTATACGGACCGTTCAGGCGGTCAGAACGTGCTGCTCGTGGGCGAGGGTGATGGCAACGGTTTGGGCCTGCTCGACGATGCCAGCATCCACAGCGCGGTTTCACCAAGGGCGCCTTCTCCCATTCTGACAGCTCCGCTGGGCACCGATCTGGCCTCGTCGACATCACGGCCGGAGTCCATTCTTCGTTCCGAGCTGCGCGTGCTCGCCGCCAATACCGGTTTTCTTGACGACAGCAGCCTCAGTGAGGCAACGGCTTTCCTCGCAGCCGGAATCGGGATTCCCGAAGCGGATCCCTACGCACCGTTCCGCGAGTCCTACGGCGACAGCCGTATCGGCGTCAATGCCGTTGCGGGCGCGTGCAATGACGTCGGCTTTGCCATCCTCGACCGGGCAGAAAACACCGTGCGCGCGGACGGCACCCCCTCTCCTGCCGTCGACACGCTAGTCGTCGCACCGTTCCTCCCCGTCGACATCGGCGAGACTCTGGGCCTGCGTCGACCAGCCGCGAACCTGCAAACGCAACTGTGTTTCGGGGTCAGCAATGTGCAATTTGCATCAGCTCCGGTAGTCACGACCAATCCGGACCTCGTCATCGACGCCTCTGATGTGGCGGCCGCGGTCGGGGTTAAGGGAGGCTGGGCGTTCATGGACCTCGACCTCTTCGGACGCAACAATACGATTGATGTTGGTGAAGTCGCCGCTCTGGAACCGGTTCGCCTCGACCCCCTCGCCCAGATAGACCAGTCTCCGGAAGACGGGGCATACATGGGATATTTTCAGCTTCAGGATATCGACCGGCCCCAGTCCTTCTTCGAAGCGCGCTACGCGCGCGGATTACCTATCATCGCGTTCGGGCTGACGTCGGGTTCATCAATCAGCACATCCAGACGGTAGCCGCTGGCGATGCCCTTGACCCAGAACATCAGGTCACTGTCCGCGATGGAGATCCACCAGCGATCCTCAGCCAGTTTGACCGCGACCGGATCATTCAGCATGCCGCCGGTTTCATCGACGATCGGCACGTAAAAGCACCGTCCCGGCAACATGCCGCGCAGATCACGCGGGGTCAGCATCTGCATCAGCCGGGCCGCATCCGGCCCGCGCAGTTCCACCTGTCTTTCGCAGGCGACATCCCAGACCTGCACCGCCTCTTTCAGGTGATGATAGTCTTCCTCGACGCTGGCAAAGAAGGTGGGCAGCAGCATGTGATTATAGACGGTGTATCCTTTGACACCCGCGGCCTCGACCCCTTCGGAAAAAGGGGTGCGGCGCAAGCGTCGTGAGGGTGAAATCAAAGGCATCAGGCGTCCTCCGGCATAAAGACAAGATCCGAGGTGGGGGCCGGCAGACCATTCGCGGTCAAAAGCCCGTGCACCTGTCCCCTGTGGTGGGTCTGGTGGTTGAACATGTGAAGCACGCAAAGCGCTATGGATTGCGACACCTGCCTGCCTTGCGCGCCGGAAAACCAGCTCATCTCGCCCGTCAGATCAAAGTGCGACAGGGTTTCTGCCCAGATGCGGATGCGTCCG
>JBDNBC010000165.1:0-17076 GCA_039768115.1 Oceanococcaceae bacterium | reverse complement strand
GCGACTGGCACGGCGGATCATGTCGGCGTGGCCGAGCGTGATCGGGTCAAATGTGCCGGTGTAGGCGGCAATCATGGGTTACTCCTGGTCGCGCTCAGCGGCGTCGCGCAGTGGTGATATGTCGGCTGCACGGGAACATTGCAACAGGCTGCCTCGCACATCGCCGGCGCGGGCCTCCCGCAGACACTCCCATGCCTCCGTCCACGGGGCACTGTAGCCCGCCGGCCGCTCAAGGTACACCCGCGCACCGACATTCATGCAGCGCGGCAGTAGCGCCAGAACGGCAGACCAGGCGTTGTCGGTGAAGGGCGGATCGACGAATATCAGGTCAAAGCGCTGCGTCGTTTGCGCAAGCCAGCTGGTGGCGGACTGGCCGACCAGAGTCGCGCGCGCACTGCCGCCCAGCCGTTGCAGGTTCGCGTTCAGACCGGCGCGCACGGCCGGGTGTGTCTCGACAAAGGTCGCATGCCCGGCGCCCCGCGACAGCGCTTCGATGCCCAGCGCCCCGCTGCCCGCAAACAGGTCCAGCACGCGCAATTCGTGGATGTCGAACTGCAACCAGTTGAAGAGCGTCTCGCGCAAGCGGTTGGGCGTGGGGCGCAAGCCGGTGACATCCACCACGGTGAGCCGTTGACGACGCCAGATGCCGCCAATGACGCGTACATCGGCGGGGGATTTCCGGCCAGGAACGGTCGCCCGTCGCGGTGGAGACATGCTGCGAATGCGTAAGCTTTGCCAGCCTTCAGTGTAGTCGGGGACCACCCATGCGGGCCGGCAGCAACGCGGTAACGCTACAATGGCGGGACGAGGGGAGGAGAACCGACGATCGACGCGCACTACCGGCGCGATCGATGTGTCGAGCCAAACACTTGGTGTGGCCCTGCCTGTCCCCACAAGCATCCCGCTGCTCCCCTGCACCCGTTATTTCCCCATCTCACAGGAGTGATCGATGAACAAAAGCGTATGCGCGGCCGCCATGGCCCTGGCAAGCACGGCGGCCGTGGCCGATTCCTTTACTTTCGAAGCCGCCGGCCGCTATGCCGACAGCGACAGTGCCGGCGAGGGCTATGCCGTCGACGCGTCGTATTTCCCCGGTGGCGTGGACGTGGGCGACCGCCCGCGTATCGAAGCCCCCTTCCTCAATCGGGCGACCCGCGCGACGCTGGTCTATGCCGACCAGACCGATTCCGACACGCAAAGCTATCGCCTGGAAGTGGAAAAGTGGTTCGGTGATTTCTACGTCGCCATTGACGGCGAATACCTGGACAGCAACGTCGACGAGACCGAAGGCTACGGCGCCAACATTGGCTTCATGGTCGGCGAAAACTTCCGCTACGCCGTGCGCTACGCCGAAAATGCGGCGTTCGATGCCGAAGAAGTGGCCTTCCTGGCGCGAGCCTATGTCGGCACCGGCAACGGTCGTGGCATTGCCGTCAACGCCAACATGACCTTCATCGATGACGCGGCCTCCACCGCGAAATTCGGTGGCGCACTGGACTACTACTTCAACCAGAATCTCAGCCTGGGCCTGCTGGCCACGCACATTGATAATGACGCCAGCAGCGACCAGGAATACGGCGCCCGCGCCAGTTTCTTCGTGACGCCAAGCATCTTCGTTGAGGCCGACTACAAAACCACCGGCGACAGCGATGACGACATCTACGGTGGCCGCGTAGGCATGCGCTTCTAAAGGCGCCAGCCGTGCGGCACCTGACGGTGCTACGCGACCATGAAAAAAGGCCGACGGGACGACCCCGTCGGCCTTTTTTTTTGGGGCCGTTCAAACGGCCCGGTGTGCGGGCATCGCTGCCGGCTACAGCGAGACTTCGATCTTGCCCAACCGCTCGGTCAGCTTGCGGTTCTCGGCGTAGTCCACCGGCACACTAATCAGCGCGGGTCCATCCTGCGCAAAGGCCTCCGCCAATAGCGTCGGCAGATCCTCGGCCTGGCGCACCTCACGGCCCCACATGCCGAAGGCCTCGGCCAGTTTCTCGAAATCGGGGTTGCCGAAATCGAGCGTCGAATGCCGGCCCTCGAACTGGTTCTGCTGCTTCCACTTGATCAGGCCGTACTCGCCGTCAACCCAGACCATGAACACCACATTGAGCTTCATGCGTACCGCCGTCTCCAGATCCTGCACGTTCATCATGAATCCGGCATCACCACAGATGGCCAGCACCCGCTGATCCGGCTTGGCGAACTTGGCCCCGATGGCACCCGGCAGGGCAAAGCCCATTGAGCAGAATCCGTTGGAAATCAGGCAGGTATTGGGCGTGTCGCACTGGTAGTAACGGGAAATCCACATCTTGTGAGCGCCCACATCCGAGAGCACGATGTCCTCCGGCCCGAGAAAGGCCCGCACGTCCCACAAAATCTTCTGCGGCTTCATCGGAACCTGGGTGCAGTCCTTCTCCATCGCGAAGTCGTCAAGGATGATTTGCCGCAGCGGCTGATAGGCACCGATGTCCTGGAGCGGCAGCGCGCCGGCGTAGTTCTTCTCCAGCTCCATGTTCAGCTGCCATAGCGCATCGGCGACATCGCTGGCCACATCGACGGCCACCGTGTAATGCGTGTCAACTTCGGCCGGATGGAAGTCGATGTGGATGATCGCCTTTTCCTGGTCAGCGTTCCAGAAGTGGGGGCTGTACTCGACCAGGTCGTAGCCGATGCAGACCACGACATCGGCCTTGGCCATCAACACATTAACGTGATCACGGCCCTGCAGACCCATCGTGAACAGGCAATGCGGGTCGTCGCGCGGGATCGCCCCTTTGCCCATGAAGGTGTTGACGACCGGGATGCCGGTCTTGTGTGCCAGACGTTTGAGCTGGGTCGCGGCGCGTTTGCGCAGGGCCCCGTTGCCGGCCAGGATCACCGGCATCTTGGCCTTGGCCAGAATCTCGGCCGCCGCGGCAATGGCCTTGTGGTCGGCGGCCGGGCGGCGCGTCTTGTAGACATGCATGGGCCGCCCCACGGTGTGTTCCTCGGCCAGATCCTCGGGCAGCTCGATCACCGTTACGCCGGGCTTTTCGGCCTCGGCCAGCTTGAAGGCCTTGCGGATGACCTCGGGGATGGTCTCCGGGTCCATCACCGTCTGCGCCCACTTGCTGATCGGCCGCACCATCGAAATCGCATCCATATTCTGGTGGGATTCCTTGTGCAGGCGCTTGGTCGAGGCCTGTCCAATAATCGCCACGGTCGGCGCCCGGTCCATGTTGGCGTCGGCCAGCCCGGTGACCAGATTGGTCACCCCCGGCCCCAACGTGGACAGGCACACCCCGGCCTTGCCGGTCAGCCGTCCGAAGGCATCGCAAATGAAACTGGCTGCCTGTTCGTGCCGGCACAGCACGAACTCGATGCTCGAATCGATCAGCGAAATCATCAGGTCGGCGTTTTCCTCGCCCGGCACGCCAAAGATATGCGTGACCCCCTCGGCTTCCAGACACTTCACGAATAGATCCGATGCCTTCAGACGCTCTGACTTCTGCTGGTCCGCCTGCGGTTGCAGTTCACTCATCTCCTCACCCCCTAATTGTCCGTACTGATCGCTTTAAAACCGGTTTCCACAGATGGTCACAGATGTACACAGATGAACTGCTCGCTAAGTGCTGGCACATCGCTCAGGCCTGCTCGCATGTCCAATATCCCGACAATCTGTGCATATCTGTGCTCATCTGTGGAAAACCCCCCGCCTCACAACGCAGGCGAGTGCACAACAACCATCTTGTGCACCTGCATTTCGTGCATCGAATAGGGGATGCCGCCCATGCCATAGCCCGATTTCTTCTGGCCGCCGAAGGGCATCCCGTCCACCCGATAGGCCGTGTGGTCGTTAACCATGACCGTCTGGGCGTTGAGACTCCGCGTCAATTGCAGGGCCCGGTCGACATCCTGCGACCACACTGCGGCCTGGAAACTGACGTCGAGCTGGTTGGCACGGCGCACCGCGTCGGCCAGGTCGGCAACCGGGTAGATGCAGACCACCGGCCCGAACACCTCTTCCCGCGAGACCGCGATGTCGTCGCTAGGGTCGACAATGACCGTCGGCGCATATTCGCTGGCCGACAGACGCTCGCCCCCGCAGAGAATCGTCGCGCCCGTATCGCGCGCTTCCTCGACCCAGGCGGCCACCCGGTCACATTCCTGCGTACTAATCAACGGCCCCACATCCGTGGCGGCGGCGGTCGGGTCTCCCACCTTCAGGTTCTTCGCCGCTGCTGCCAGGCGATCCGCCAGCGCGCCGGCACATGCCTGCGCGACGTAAATCCGCTGAACCGACACGCACACCTGACCGGCGTGATAGAAGCCGCCCTTGGCCAGCGCGGGCACGGCCCGGTCCAGGTCGGCGTCGTCGGCGACGATCACCGGCGCCACGCCGCCATGCTCGAGTGCGCAACGCACGCCGGGCGCCAGCGAACGCTGCAACATGAACCCGACCCGGGCACTGCCGATGAAGCTGAAAAACCCCAGCCGGGAGTCCGCAACGAGCGCCGACGTGACCTCGTTGTTCGGCGGGTTGACCGCGGTGACCCAGCCCGGCGGCGCACCGGCCTCCTCGAGCAGCGCGCAAAACCGCAGGCAGGAGAGCGGCGTCGCGCGGGCCGGCTTGACGATGACGGGAGCGCCCACCGCGAAGGCCGGAATCACCTGATGGGCAATCAGGTTCAATGGGTGATTGAAGGCACTGACCGCCAGTACCACGCCAATCGGCTCGGGCCGGGTGAAGGCGATGCGCTGCGCGCTGGACGCGGTGGCCCCCATCGGGATCATGGTGCCCGGCCGCGTACGCAGCTCCTCGATGGCAATCTGCACGCAGTCCATGGCCCGCGCCACCTCGACCTGCGAATCACGCAGCGGCTTGCCGCCTTCGCGCGCCGATTCCACTGCCAGCAGCTCACGATGGGTGTCGAGCAAGCCATGCAAGCGCTCAAGAACGGCAATGCGCTCGGTCAGCGGCAACCATTGCGCCCGATTCCGGTGCAGCGCATCGGCGCGGGCCAGGGCCTGTTCGCAGGCAGCGGCGCTGGTGCACTCGACCCGTGCGATCAGCGCATCATCAAACGGCGCACGCACAGCAAAGTCGCCGTCCGCCGCCCCCAGCGCCGCCGGCACGGTCCACAATTCGCGCATGAGTTCGGTCATGTCCCCTGTTTCCCCCGGTGATCCCTCACAGAACACTAGCCTGCTGCCGGGCGCGGAACAAGCGCTGCGGGTCATCGTTCCGACGCGCAACGAAGCGCGGGCTCTGCCGCGGCTGTTGCGAGACCTGCATGCGCAACAGGACGTGCGCCTGCGCATCAGCGTTGCCGACGGCGATTCGCAGGATGCCACGTGCGACCAGGCGCGCCGCGCCGGCGCCGAGGTGGTGCGCTGTGTTGCCGGTCGCGGCCGGCAGATGAATACCGCCTGGCAGGCCTGCACGGAATCAACGCTGCTCTTCCTGCACGCGGACAGCCGATTGCCGGATACGCAGCTGCTGGCGCGCGCCCTGCGCGACTGGCAACCGCTGCGCACCACCACGGCTGGGCATTTCCGGCTGCGCTTTGCCGACGCTCCCGACCCACAGTCGCGCTTCTTCCGGCATTTGCGCTACAAATCCGGATTGAACAAGCCGCAGACCTACAACGGCGATCAGGGTTTGTTGATTGATCGCGCGCTGCTGGCCCGGGCCGGCGGCTTCGACACCGCCCTGCCCTTTCTCGAGGATCAGGCGCTGGCGGCGGCGCTGACGGCGGTGGGCGCGCAGCTACACACCCTGCCGGGCGAGCTGCACACCTCCGCCCGACGGTTCACGGCCGAGGGCACCGGCGCGCGCTACTTCGCGATGCTGCTGATCATGTGCGCCCGCGAGGCCGGCTGCACGGCGTTCCTGCGCGATGCGCCCACCCTGTACCGCGAACAAAGCCGCGCGGGACGGCTCGACGTCGCGCCGCTGCTCGACCGCCTGCTGGATGAAGCCCGTACCCAACCCGAGGCCTGGACACAGGTCGCGCGCTACCTGCGCGACAACGCCTGGCAGCTACCCGCCTGGCTCGACACCCTGACCAGGCTCGCCCCGGATAATCCTGTTGCGCCGGCGCGGCCGGGCCCCTGGCTGGCGCTCTACGAACAGAGGCTGGAGTCGGCGGTGCGCCGTTTTGATCACGCGGATCCGTGGATCGCGCAGATGCTCAAGACGGGGTTTGGCCGCGTACTGCCACGGCTGCTGCCGCGGCCGGCGGCTGCCGCAGGGCCTGATGGCTCGCGCGCGTCAACGGATACTTCGCCAGCCACCAGACCGCCAGGGCAAACAACGCACTGATGCCCACCGCCACCGCCAGACCCAGCCGGGCCACAACCCCCTCGGCGGGCGCGGCGACGGCATCGGTGGGCGCACTGAGCAAGACCCCGCCGTCACTCAGGCCGACGATATCGAGCACGATGCCGGCGCCGAGCATCCCCAGCCCCGACGTGGCCTTGATGACGAAGGCCATCACCGCGGCATAAATGCCCTCGTGACGCGCGCCCAGATGGTGCTCGCTCCAGTCGGCCAGGTCGGCAATCATCGAAGCCGTGACAATGCTGATGGCAATCAGCGCCGCAAACAGAATCAACGTGTGCAGAAACAGCGCGGCAAACAGGTCGCGTGTGCCGTTCTCCGGAAACCAGCCGAGCAGGCGCAGCACCAGCGGCAACGGCCCGAAAACCAGCGCGAACAGACTCAGGCGCACGGCAACGAAGCGCTTGTCGCTGGCCGCCGACAACGCCGGCGCCACGGCGGCAGCAATCATCACCGAGACGAAAATCCCCAGCGTCAGGCCACCGATCTGCTCGGAGGACAAGCCCCAGTACCAGGTATTGATGTACAGACTGGTCGCATTGATGTAGCCCCAGGCCGCGGCGCTGCACAGGGCCGAGTACAGCAGCGGGCGAAACGGCCGGGCGGTGAGCACATTGCGAATGTCGCGGGCCATCGCCCGCCAGGGCGCCCGCGGGCCGCTCGGTTGGGGCCGGGCGCGCATGCGCCCCTGCGTGCCCAGCGCACAGATCAGCACGCCAATACAGGCCACCACGGCGCAGAAGGCGCCAAAGGCCGGCCAGGCTTCGGCGACAAAGCGGCCGTCGCGGCCATCCGCCTGACGGGCAAAGAACACCATGTAGCCGAGCACCGCCACCGTCAGGCCCGCCAGCCAGCCAAACAGGAAGCGCAGGCCGACGATCTCGGTGCGCTCGTCGTAGTCGGCCGTCAGTTCCGGCAGCATCGCGTTGCTGGGCACTGCGTACAGCGTCATGCCCTGACGGGCCAGCACCGCAAAACCCAGCAGCCACAGAAACAGCCCGCCCTGGCTCAGCCCCTCGGGCGGCATGACCAGCGCCATGAAGGCAGCGGCGAGCGGCAGCAGGCTCAGATACATCCACGGGTGCCGGCGGCCCCAACGGCTGCGGGTGCGGTCCGACAGGGCACCGAGCAGCGGGTCGCTCAAGGCGTCCAGGCACAGCGCGAGGAAGATCGCCGCCCCAGCCAGCGTCCCCGACAAGCCGAGCACCGAGTGGTAATAGAACAGCAGGAAGATGTTGAACAGCGTGTCTTTGGTGCCCTCGGCCAGCGAGCCCATGCCGTAGGCAATGCGCATACCGGTGGGCACCGGTTCTGCCGTTGACACTGTCGCGGAGTCGCTCACTGGCGATGGCGTGGCGCTCATTCCGGCCTACTCCAGCGCGATCCCAAGCGCCGAGGCCTGCTCCTGACCCCAGCGCCAGAGCTGACGCAGCAATTCGCGCTGCGCCTCCGGCACCTCGCGGGCCCGCACCTGCAGGCGCTGGAAGTACTGCTCCAGGGTCAACCCGCCGTGCGGCGCAAATTCGAGCTGACGGCGGCTTTCCTTCTGCCACTCGGCCCGCTCGGCCTCGGTGAGGGTGTCGGGCGCGTGCCGGGCACGAAACCGCAGCAGCAGTTCCTCCAGGCGCGGGTCCACAAACTGCCCGGCGAACTGCGCCAGATCTTCCATCGGCGCAGCGCGCACGGCCTCGGCCCGGCGCCGGTCCGCATCGGGCACAAAGCCGTCATACAACCGCGCCTCGACATCGCGGGTCGCGAATTCGGGGCGCAGCGCCATGATCGCCTGAAGTTTTTCCGCCAGCGGGGCCAGGTTGTCGCGCAGTACCGCCGCCTGCTCCTGGGCGGCGACCACATCCAGATGGGCGCGCTCGGCCACGTCGGCGGTGATCAGGCGCGCATCGGCCAGAAACGGGGCGCGGTTGATGGCGAGGTTTTTCATGCGCGGGCGTTCGATCTCCTCGGGCAGATCGTCCTGCGCGGTGAAAATGCGCTCGGCCAGCTCCTCGGGCGACAACTCCATCCATGGCGCCAGCGGGCCGCGCAGATCCAGTCCCAGCCACTCGTTGCGATTGTCCGGATGCGGGCATACCGGCAGCCACAAGGTCAGGCAGCGCCATTGCGCGCGCACCTTGCCACTGACATGCGCCAACGGCTCGCCGGGCTGAATCATCTCCGCGACGACGCGCTTGTCGCGCAGGCTCAGCGCGTAATCAAACAGCCGCGGCTGCCGTTCACGCAGGAGCTGCGCCAATGCCAGGGTGGCGGTGACATCACCCAGCGCGTCGTGGGCCTGCGGCTGCGGCAGAGCATTGGCCCGGGCCAGGTCCTCGAGCTTCAGGCTCTGCGTCCCGTCGGCATGCTGCGGCCAGCTCACGCCGTCGGGACGCAGAGCAAAAGCGGCCCGTGCCAGCGTCAGGACATCCCAGCGCGAATTACCGTCCTGCCAGTGCCAGGCATAGGGGTCGTGGAAATTCCGCCAGCACAGATGCTGCACGAAGGTGTCATCAAAATGGCTGGAGTTGTAGCCGACGATGCAGGTGTCCGGCCCGGCCAGCGCAGCCAGTAACTGCTCGCAGAACCGCCACTCGGGCAGACCGCGGTCCTGGGCGATTTGCGGCGTGATGCCGGTCACCAGGCAGGCATCTGGCTCGGGCAGCGGCCATGCCGACGGCTGGCAGTATTCGACCACCGGCGGGCCCATGGGCTCCAGCGCGGCATTGGTGCGCTGCACCGCGAATTGAGCGACACGGTCGCGCCCAGCCACGGTGCCGAAGGTCTCCAGATCGAAAAAGCAGAAACTCCCCATATGCACAGGGTACCGCGTGCCATGGCAGACTGAGTTATCCGGATCAAGCAGAGGGACTTAAGTCCGTTGGACATCGCCGGGATACTGCGGGCCACGGCCCTGTTCAAGCGTTTGCATCCGGCGCCGCTGGAGGCCATTGCCGCCATCTGTCGGCCGGTGGAACTGCCCGCCGGGCGCTGCCTGATGACCGAGGGCGAACCCTCCGACGCGCTGTATGTGGTGGTCTCCGGACGGATCCGTACCACCGCCAGCGGGCCGGCCTATCCCATCGACCTCGGCCGTCACGAGTTCATCGGCGAGATCGGCGTGGCCGCCAACACGCCACGCATGCGTACCGCCCACGCCATCCGCGACAGTGTGGTGCTGGAGATGCAGGGCCTGGAGCTGCTTGCGGCATTGCAACCGCACCCCGGGGCTCTGTTCGTGATCCTGCAGGCCGTTGTGCGGCGCATGCAGCGCTACATCACCGTGCATCACGGCCCCAGCAACAGCCCGATCAAGACCCTCAGCGTCATCGAGCTGGCGCCCGGCGAAGGGGCGCGGGAGTTTTCCCGGCGGTTGATCACGACCCTCGCGGAGCGTCACGAGGTGCGGGTCATCACCGCGAAAATGGTCGATGCCGCGCTGGGCGAAGGCGCTGCCAACACCACGTATGCCGATGCCGATGGCAACCGCAAACTGGTGCGCTGGCTGGCCCATGAAGAACAGCAGCACGACCTGCTGGTGTTCCATGCGGGCAGCACCCCGTCGGAATGGTGGAACCGCTGCCTGCGTCAAGCCGATACCGTGCTGCTGCTGGGCAATGCGGCGAATCCGCAGGTCAGCCCGGACATGCAGCAGCGGCTCAACGCGGCCCCGCAGCTGCCCACCCGCGAACTGATTCTGCAACGCACGGCGCACGGCACCGTGGGCGATGTCATGAGTCTGCGCCGCCGTATTGGGGCGTCCGCGCATCACTACTGGCAACCCGGTTCGGCCACCGAAATTGACGCCATCGTCCGTCAGCTCACCGGCCACGGCATTGGCGTCGTGCTCGGAGGAGGCGGTGCCCGCGGCTTCGCGCACATCGGCCTGGCGCGGGCCCTGGGAGAGTTGAACATCCCCGTGGACATCGTTGGCGGTTCGAGCATGGGCGCTTTCGTCGCCGCGTTGTGGGCCCGCAGCCTGAGTCCGCGCGAGATGGTCCAGGTCTGCCGGGACCTGTTTGTCGACCACAACCGGCTGAACGACTACACCCTGCCGCGCGTGTCACTGATTCGCGGTCGCCGCTTCTTCCGCGCCCTGCGCGAGGTATTTGGCGACCAGCGTATCGAAGAGATGTGGCACAGCTTCTACTGCGTCAGCACCAACCTGACCGCGGGTCGCGCCCATGTGCACGGCGAAGGCGACCTGGCGACCTGGCTGGCCGCGAGCATGTGCATCCCCGGTGTCGCGCCGCCGATCGGCTGGAATGGCGACTTCTACGCGGACGGCGGTATCGTCAACAACCTGCCCACCGACGTGATGCACGGCCGCGGGCGCGGGCCGGTACTGGCCTGCAGCGTGAACACCTCCGGCGCCGTGCACTGCGAGGGCTTTGCCGGCCCCGACCCCGGCGTTCTGTACGACTGGCCGCTGGAAACCCCACGACCGACATTGTTCGAAATCCTCACGCGCACCGCCACGCTGACCAGTGAGTCCGGCATGGCACGGCGCGCGGAACTGGCCGATGTCTTCATCCAGATGCCGGTACCCAAGGTCGGCATGTTTGGCTGGGGTCAGATCGATGCGCTGGTGCGCCTGGGCTATGAGCACGCAATGGATGTGCTGCTGGAGTCGCGGGCCATCCTGCTGCACCCGGCTATCAGCCTGACGGAGCGCCGTCAGTCCGCGGGAAGCAGCGGCATCGCCAGCACCTGAGCCGACGTTCAGGCATAGCCCGGCGGGCGTCGATCAAACCACGGCTGGGCCTCTTCCAGTTGCCGGGCCAGCTGCAGCACCGTGGCGTCCTCACCGAAACGGCCGGTGAACATCATCCCGACCGGCAGGCCATCGGCCGACCAGTGCAGCGGCAGCGACAACGAAGGCTGGCCGGTGGCGTTGGCAACCGGTGTGGTGGGGATCCAGTCGAAGATCGGCGCATAGTTGTCGATCAACAGTGACCGCTGCTTGGCGACCCGCCCCAGGGGCAGATGGTTGACCAGCGTCAGTAGCAGCTTCTCGATGCCGCGGGCCTTCAGCGCACCGCATTCGACCGGCGGCATGCCCAGCGTGCTGGTCAGCAGGATGTCGTAGTCCTGCATGAAATTCGCCATGTGGCGCCCGACATTGCGCATGATCATCACCGCCTGCTGCAGCTCGCGCGCCGTGAACGCTTCGCCGAGTTTGAGCAGCGCCCAGTTGTGGGGCTCGAAGTCACGTCGGTGCAGCGGCTTGCCCAAGGCCTGCGCGGCGTTGCGCAAGTTGCTGGAGACATCGGCCGACACCATCGTGCCAAAGGCAAAAATGAACTCTTCACGGTCGATGCCGGGGTCAACCTCGACAACCTCATGACCAAGGCTCTCCAACAGGCGTGCGGTGGCCTTTACGCCGGCAATACACTCCGGGTGCAGGCCGCGGCCCAGCCAGTCCGCCGTGGTGAAGGCGATGCGCAGACGACCCGGCGCCTGCTCGAGCGCCTGCAGAAACCCGCCAGCCGGTGCCGGCGGGGCCGCATACGGCGCGCCGGACTCGGGCCCGGCGCAGGCATCCAGCATTGCGGCGCAGTCCCGCACGCTCCGCGTCAGCACGTGCTCAGTGGCCATTCCGAACCAGCCCTCGCCCACTTCGGGGCCGACCGGGGTGCGAGCCCGCGTGGGCTTCAGGCCGACCAGCCCGCAGCATGACGACGGAATGCGAATCGAGCCGCCGCCATCCCCTCCGTTGGCCATCGGCACAATGCCCGCCGCAATCGCCGCCGCCGCCCCGCCGCTGGAGCCGCCCGGCGTCCGTTCGGTATTCCACGGGTTGCGCGCACTGCCAAACAGCTCGGGATCGGTAATCGGCATCGTGCCGAACTCGGGCGTGTTGGTCTTGCCGAAGATCGCCAGCCCGGCGGCCTTGTAGCGGCGCACCAGTTCGCTGTCGAAGTCGGGCACGAAATCGCGAAAATAGCGGCTGCCGGAGGTGCGCGGCACCCCGGCCAGGCTGTTCGACAGATCTTTCAGCAGGAAGGGCACGCCGCGGAACGGGCCATCAGGCAGGCCATCCTTGATCGCGGTGCGGGCCTGCTCATCCAGGCGCAGGATGATCGCGTTCAGCGCCGGGTTGTGGGCATCGGCACGCGCCGTCGCTTCGTCGAGCAGCTCGACGGCGCTGACATCACCCTGCGCCACCAGCGCGGCCAGCCCGAGGCCGTCGTGCTCGGCGTACTCCGCAAATCGTCCATTACTCATCGGGTGTCTTTCCTCCAGGCGTACGCCTTCAGTGTGCGGCAATCCGCCGCCGAGGGGAGCCCGGTCCTGCGAATTTACGGGTAGGTACATGTACGGTAGCGAACGAGGACAGTACGTCTGGCGCTGTCGGATCAATCGCGGCACGATGATTATCGTATCGTCCGGGAATGCCGCCATGCACTCGTTTCTGCGCCAGCTGTACGAAGACCACGACCAGTCTCGGCAAACGTTGCAGGGCCTGCTGCGGTCGCTGGAGAGCGCGACGCCGACCCGTGCGCAGCCTGACGCCGCCACCAGCTTCGGGCTTGAGAGCTGGATGAAGTATCTCGATGACGAACACCATCGCCGCGAAGAACACCTGTACTCGTACCTGCGCCGGGTGGCTCCGGAGGCCGCGATGGCCGTGGAATCGCTGAGTCGTCAGCACAATGAACTGGAGCGGCATATGGTGACATTGGCCGCGCTGTTCGAGGATGCCGAGGCGGACGAGAGCGGGCTCGATGACAACGGCACTACCGCCATGCAACGACTGCAAGCCTTCCGGGGCATGGTAGAGAACTACTTTGCGCATCTGCGGTGGGAAGAAACCCACCTGTTCCCCTGTGCACGCCAGCAGCTCAGCGCGCATGACTGGGACGTGGTCGCCGCCAACTGGGCACGGGGGAACTACGCCGACGCGCTCGCGACACGGAATTGATGAGCGGCTAGTCGCCGGCCTGGCCTGCGCGGCCCGCCCCGGGCCCGCTAGACTGCGGAACCTTCTCGTTCGGCGGTCTGTTTCATGGACGAACCTCAACACCACATCGCTCTGCGTCACCTTACGGTCGACGATTACAGCGGCGTGCGCGACCTGATGAACCGCGTGTATACGACGCTGGGCGGGGCCTGGCCGCAACGCAAGTTCCGCGCGCAGATCAGTACCTTCCCCGAAGGCCAGATCTGCATCGAGGACAAGGGCAAGGTCGTCGCCTGCGCCTTTGCCGTGATCGTCGACTACGACAAGTTTGGCGACAAGCACACCTACGATGAGATCACCGGTGATGCCTATCTGTCGACCCACGATCCGAACGGTGATGTGCTCTACGGCGTGGATGTCTTTGTCGACCCGGACTACCGCGGCCTGCGCCTCGGCCGACGCCTGTACGAAGCGCGCAAGGACCTGTGCCGCAACCTGAACCTGCGGGCCATTGTCGCCGGCGGGCGGATCCCCAATTACGGGCCGCACGCCGCGGAAATGACGCCGTCAGAGTATGTCGAGAAGGTCCAGTCGAAAGATCTCTACGACCCAATCCTGACCTTCCAGCTCAGCAACGGCTTCGAGGTCACGCAGATCCTCAAGGCCTACCTGCCCGAAGACAAGGAGTCGCACGGCTACGCCACGCTGCTGCAGTGGCACAACATCCGCTATGACGCCGAGGCCGCACCGCTGATCGGCGGGCCGAAAACGACCGCGCGGGTCGGCTGCGTGCAGTGGCAGATGCGCTACTTCCAGAACGTTGAGGAGCTGATTCAGCAGGTCGAGTACTTCATTGACGCGCTGTCGGACTACAAGTGCGATATGGCGCTGTTCCCGGAGTTCTTCAATGCGCCACTGATGGGCCTGGCCGATACCCAGGTGCCGGTAGATGCCGTCTGGCACCTGGCCGGATATACGCAGGAAATCCTCAGCGCCATCTCGCGGCTGGCCGTCAGTTACAACATCAACGTCATCGCGGGCTCCATGCCGGTGATTGAAGACGACGAGCTGTACAACGTCGCCTACCTGTGCCGCCGCGACGGCACCATTGAGAGCCAGTACAAGCTGCACCCCACGCCGCATGAAAAGCGCGACTGGGTGATGCAGGGTGGCGAAAAACTGCGCTGCTTCGAGACGGATTTCGGCCGCATTGGCGTGTTGATCTGCTACGACGTGGAGTTCCCCGAGCTGGCCCGCCTGCTCTCCGAGCACGAAATGCAGATGCTGTTCGTGCCCTTCTGGACGGACACCAAGAACGGCTACCTGCGCGTACGCCGCTGTGCCCAGGCCCGGGCCATCGAAAACGAGTGCTACGTCATCATCGCCGGCAGTGTCGGCAACCTGCCAAAGGTCGACAACGTCGATATCCAGTACGCGCAGACCGCCGTGTTCAGCCCCTCGGATTTCGCGTTTCCGCATGACGCCGTTATTGCCGAAACCACGCCGAACACCGAAATGACGCTGATTGCCGACCTGGACCTGACCAAACTGCAGAACCTGCAAAACGAAGGCTCCGTGCGCAACTACCTCGACCGGCGACGCGATCTGTACCGGGTGGAATGGCTGGGCGATGCGCCCATTGCACAGGATGAGGACACTCGTTCGGAGGCGGGCTGAACGGGCGGCGCCTCCCGTACGGGGGCGCGGGCCGGCTCAGAAGAAGGCGCTGATCTCCAGCCGCAGCTGGTCGATGTCATCGAGGAAATCGGTGATGGCGCCCTGCTCACCCGGCTTGTAGCCCCGCACTTCGGCGGCCAGGCGCAGGCGACTTCCCAGCCGTCGGCTGGCCTCGACAGATACGAATCGATCACCGCGCTCCACGTCGTAGATGACCCCGCCAAGCACTTGCGTGCCCGCCACGTCATTGCCGAGCAGGCGGATGCCGAAAAACACATCGTTGTCGAACAGGGCGAAATACTCCTCTACGTCGCGGTCGTCGTAGAGGTATTCCACCAGCACACCGACGTCGAGCAGGTTATTGACGAAGGTGCCCAGGCTGTATTCAACGCCCGCTACGGCGGCAAATTGCGACTCGGCGTTCTGCTCGCGGTAGCGGGCCTCCCACTTCCAGACAGCCGGTCCGGCGATCCACTGCGCGTCCAGACCCCATTGCAGCAAATCATCGTAGAAGGGCACGAGCACCACGTCGGCCAGGGCGGCGTCGATGAATTCCTGCGCAATTTCCTCACGCGAGGGTCCGACGCCCAGCAGCGCCGCCGTATCGACCAACACCCCCGCCAGCGGCCCCACGCTCGGCGGCGCGAAGGCCTCATCGATATTGCAGTTGGCCTGCTGCTCGGTCCCCACTCGGCCGCTGCCTTGCGCCGCACACGGCACCAGCCGCGGCTCACGCGCATTACCGCGGAAATGGCTCAGGCCGATATCCAGCGGCCCCAGGCGCAGCGCATAACGCAGGGCCAGATCCAGATGTTGCCGGCCGCGGCGGTTCTCAAAACGCGCTTCCGATTCGACGATGGGCGCCGGGGCCAATTCATCGAACACCGGCCCGAATTCGCGCTCCCGAAAATGCGGGAGCAAAAATCCCGTGAGCCGCCCCGGGCCCACCCGGCGTCCAAACCCCATCAGCGGTTGACCAAGCTTGTCTTCGCCGTCCACGTCTTCGAGCAGATCGGACTGGTTGAGGATGTCGACCAGCTGCGCGGACTCGGTCACGCCCCAGTACACCCGCCCGATACCAAAGCGCAGCTCGTAAGGCCCCCATGCCCGTAGATACTGGAACTCACGCACATCGGCATGCTGACGTTGCGCATCCGCGCCCTCAGCGGCGCGCGCGAACAGCCGCAGATCCAGCGTATGACTGCTGCCGTCGGCTTCCCGCGCATAGGGATTGAAGGCGAACTCCACAGCCACGGAACCGCGCAGATCCGGGTCGCGCTCCGGCGTGTAGTTGCCCTGCAGTGACAGGGTCAGGTCCTGGGCCATGACCGGCAGGCTGCAAGCCAGCAGGACACCAAGCGCGCCCTGCTGGGCCACGCGCAAGCCACGACGCACACCCGTTCGCCCAGGCCGCCGTGCCGGCGACAACCCGTGTGCTCCGCCACCTTCCAGCCACTGCCTCACCCCGGACTCCCCTGACGTTTGTGCAACGCATCATGGTAGCAGTGGCAAGCTGCGCCGCCGTCCGCTTTGCCGTAGCATCCGCGCCCATGATGTTCTGGAAACGCAAAAAAATGCCTTCTGCTGCTGCCCGCCATATCCTCGTACCCACCGAAGCCCAATGTCAGGCGCTCAAAGACGAGATCGTCAACGGCGCGGATTTCGCCGATGTCGCCCGCCAGCATTCCAGCTGCCCGTCCGGCAAATCCGGTGGTGACCTCGGGCAGTTTCGCAAGGGCATGATGGTTCCTGAATTTGACGAGGTCGTGTTTCGTGACGAGCTTCATGTCGTGCATGGGCCGGTGAAAACGCAATTCGGCTACCACCTGCTGGAGATCACCGAGCGCAGCGACAGCTGAGTCCGGCCGGCGAATGGAGCGCGACAACGATCACGCGTTGATGGCACGGCTGGCCGAACTCGAGTGCCGGCTGGCGTTTCAGGACGACACGGTCCAACGCCTCAACGACATTGTCGCGCAACAGCAGGACACCATCGATCACTTGAAAACCCAGCTGCGAGCCGTGGCACGCAGTATGGTGTCCATCCAAGACGGCATGGCCGGATTAGGTGCCGCGGCCGATGACGAGCCGCCGCCGCACTACTAACGGGACCGGCTGCGGTCGACGCGAGGCGCTTTCAGCGCAGCAACGCGTCCAGCTCCTCGATACGCGACTCCAGCGTGGC
>JBDNBC010000164.1:0-6546 GCA_039768115.1 Oceanococcaceae bacterium | reverse complement strand
GCCGACGTCCTGAATCGCTACCCGGAAATGCTGGTCGAAGTGGCCGGCCATACCGACTCCATTGGTGGTGATGCCTTTAACCAGCAGCTGTCACAGCGTCGTGCCGAAGCCGTCCGCCAGTACCTGATTGGCAAAGGCATTTCGGCCGAGCGTCTGACCGCCGTGGGTTATGGTGAGTCGGAGCCGAAGGCGACCAACGACAACGAGGAAGGTCGGGAATTGAACCGCCGCGTCGAGCTGCGGATTCAGAACTGATCACTCTCCACAAATGGAATTGAGGACTATTGCAATGAACGACTTGAGCAAAATCGCGCTGACAGCGGCCATGGTGGCCCTGTTTGCCGGATGTGAAGCTGATGGTGGTGCCGGTGGTTTCGGTGGCGGCGGCGCCGGTGTGGGAACACCGGTTTGCAGCAACTGCGGCGACGATGGCGCACCTGGCGGCGATGCCGCCGATGCGTTTAATGACGATCCCGCCGGTGATGACGCTGGCAACATCGGTGGATTGATCGTCACGGACGACGGTACTGATACGGGGACGGACGAAGAACTCGCCTACGGTGATACCGGTGCGCGATTCCAGTGCACCGTCACCGGCGGTGACACGTCTGCGGATGCCTCTGGGGGTCTGGTCGGCACGGTAGTCGGCGGGCTGCTTGGTGGCATCGGTGGCGCTCCGGTGAATGCACTGACCGGTGGTGTCAGCGAGCCGCTGGAAGCAATCGACAACGACTTCTCTACGTTCTCGACCTTCACCATCGCGGTGTCGGCCCTGCCGGGCGGTGCGGTGAGTTCGTTGACGCAGGAAATTGGCTACGTGGCGCCGCAAAGCAACTTCGCGGTCTTCGCTGTCAGCTTCCCTGCGGGCACATTGGATCTCAGCCTCGGCTTGTCTGTCGAAATCAATACCTTCCTCGATGAAGATGGTGTGCGCAGCGATGAGCCGACCGAACCACCGGTCACAGTTGATGCATCCTCCCTGGATCTTCTGGGTGTTGGCGCTGTAGGCAATGGGCCGACCTTCGTTGGTCGCAAGGTCTCCAAGCCCTTCAACCGGGCCTCGATCACGCTGCAAGCGAGTCTGCTGTCGGCCAACGTGGGCGAAGCCATGTACGTCCACGAAATCTGCGTCGGCGGCAACATTGTCGACGCACCGGAACCCACCCCGGAGCCGACTCCAGAACCGGCTGCCTGATCCCCCGCGGATCGGCAATCAAAAGCCCTCGCTTCGGCGGGGGCTTTTTCGTTTGCGCGACGCGACGGCACCGGATGAATGACGCAACAAAGAGCGCTTCAGGCTCAGCGTTTGAGCCCGGGCTGATTGATACTGGGCATCATGGATATCGATCTTCGGACGCTCGCACCCGGCGCGCTGGTTCTGTGTGCCACCGAACTGCAGGCGCGGCTGTGGCGTCGCGAACATGCGCATGCGCGGCTCACCGACGGTGCGCCGGCCTGGGAAAGCCCGCGGATTCTTTCGCTGGGGCGGTGGGTCCGCGAGTTCTGGCTGGCCAGCTGGCCCGCTGAAGAGCTGATCTCCCGCAGCAAGGAGCGCCGGCTGTGGCAACAGCTGCTCGCTGCGGACCCGGCCCACACCCAGCTGCTCGCCCCGGACAGAATGGCCGAGAGCCTGATGCAGGCCTGGAACCTGTGTCAACGGCAGGATCTCGCGCCGATGGACGAGCCGCGCTGGACCACTGAGCAGGAGTTATACGCCCGTCTGCATCGCGCCATGGAGGGGACGCTGGCGGCGCGCGGCTGGTGCACCGATGCGGAACTGGGCCGGCGTGTGCTGCGCCAGGGCCTCGACAGCGACAATGCCATGACGCCCGCGCGTGACGCCCCGGTGTGGGCCTATGGCTTTCTGCCCGCGCAGACGAGCGTCGTAGAGCAACGGCTGCTGGATAGCCTTGGCGCTCACCATATCGAGACACGACCCAACGGGCCGGACACAGTCGGGCCACAGGCCATCGTTTGCCGCGATCGTGCGCTGCAATGGCAGCAAGCCGCCGAGACCGTTCGCGCCCTGCTGCACGCGGAGCCCGCCGCCCGGGTCGTGGTCGCCGTGCCTGAGCTGGCGCAGAAGGTCGACGCGCTGGATGTGCACTGGGGACCGCGACTGGCGGCTGCGGACATGCACGCCGATTCAGAGGAAGCGCCACTGCCGTGGTCGGTGGAACATCCACGACCGCTCGCCCGGCTGCCCGCCATTGCCACGTTGCTCACGCTGACCGAGTGGTCACGCGCGCGTATGCCGATGAGCCAACTGGCCCGGCTGCTGCAACAACCGCTGCTAATCGACCCGGAGCAGCGGCATGCGCTGGCTCTGGCCGAGCGACGGCTGCGTGAGCGCGGCGTCCTGTTTTCGATCCGCGACCTGTGCTCCGCCTTGCCTGACGATGCCGATGACACGCTGCTGCTGGCCCTCGACGCACTCGAGCAGATCATCGGCGACGAGCCCGACCACGCCAGCGCCAGCACCTGGGTGGCGCACTGGCAGTGTCGCTGGTCGGCCTGGCCCTGGCGCGACTCAACCCCGCATTGGCCACTGCGTGAGGATTTTCAGGCGGATCTGGCCACCTTTCTGAGCGTCGCGGATGACGCCGAGACGCTGCCCCGGCGTGAGGCCCTGCGGCTGCTGCGCGAGGTCATGAATGATCATTTTCACTCGCCACGGCGCGCGCATGAGGCGCCGATTCTGATCTGTGACTGGACTCAGGCCCACGGCCTGCCGTGCACGCATCGCCTGCTGCTCGATGCGGACGCCACCGCCCTGCCCCGTGCGCAGCCGGCCACGCCCTGGCTGAACCCCGAATTGCTGCGCCGCGCCCACCATCCCAGCGCCTCGCCCGCGCACTCCCTGCGCGCCGAGCGTGAACGAACGCTGGCCTTGCTGGCGCCGCCTACGCACATGGTATTGCGCGCCGCCCAGGATGAAGACGGCACACCACTGGCCGTATCTCCGCTGGTGGCACTGGATTGGCAGATGCTCACCACCGTCGCGGACGAGGCTACCGGCGCCGTACTGGAATGGCCCGCCACCGATACGGTCGGTGGGCTCAATGATGAGCGCCTGTCCCGGCAGACCGGCGGGGCCGGTTTGTTGCGCCGCCAGGCGCTGTCGCCGTTCGCCGCCTTCGTCTATCACCGACTGCGCGTGCGCGAACTCGCCCCGTTGCCCACCGGGCTCAGTCCGGCCCGCCAGGGCGAATGGGTGCACGCGGTCCTCGCGCGTTTCTGGACCGTCCATCGTCACTCCGCCGCACTGGCCGCGATGAGCGACGATGCGCTGGATGAGCACCTGCGCGCCATCGTCGCTGATACCGCGGCTCATTTTGTACCCGCATCACGCTATGGCACGCACTTGCAGTTGCTCGAGTCGGACCGGGTCAGCGCGGTGTGCGGTCGCTGGTTGATGCATGAGCGTCGGCGTATTGATCCCTTCGAGGTTCTGTATTGCGAGCAACGACTGACATTGAGCCGGCCGCCACTGCCGCTGAGCCTGCAACTCGACCGGCTCGACCGGGTGCAGACGCCGGACGGGACGCGTTTCCTGGTCATTGATTACAAGACCGGCAGCGCGACGATGTCGGGCTGGAACGGCGCGGTGCTCAGCGAACCGCAGTTGCCGCTGTACGCCGTCGCCGCACCCCGGATCGGGCCCGACGTGCCGCACATCGATGGCATCTGTCTGGCCCGTGTCGATCTGCATCATCCCGCGCTGCTGGCGGCCACCAACTGGCGCCCCCGGCTTACCGAGGCCACCGAGGGCGACCCGGCCTGGAAGCATGTCTGGCCGGACGAGTGTGAACGCTGGGCCGAGGCCATCGATGCCCTCGTTAGCGGCTACTGCGCCGGCGATATCCGTCACCGAACCGCGACCCACCTCGCGCGCGATCTGGCCCTGCGTGCGGCGGACTTCCTGTGCGACGCCCCGACCACAGTCGAGGCGGATACATGATCCCCGCCGACCACGCCGCGCGCCAGACCGCGCTCGACCTGCAACGTCAGCTGTGCGTTCGCGCACCCGCCGGCAGCGGCAAGACCGGCCTGCTGATCTGCCGCATGCTCGCGGCGCTGGGCAGCGTGGATCAGCCGGAGCAGGTGCTTGCCATTACCTTCACCCGCAAGGCGGCGGCTGAAATCCGCGACCGCCTGTTTGCCGCGCTGGATGCCGCCAGCGGCCCCTGTCCGGCGGATGATTTCGGCGCCACACTGCACGGGCTGGCCGCGGCGGTCTGCGCACGCAGCGCGCGGCTGGGCTGGGATCTGCCACAAAACCCACAGCGGATTCGGGCTAGCACCATCGACAGCCTGAACCGGGATCTGGCCCGGCAGATGCCCGTGCTTTCCGGCCTGGGCGGCCACATCCAGCCACGCGACGATGCCGGCGAGCTGTATCGCGCGGCCTTACTGACGGTGCTCGGCCGCATCGAAGACCCGACACTGGATCCGCAAGAACGGGATAGCCTCGGCCGGGTGCTGCGGCTCGCCCGCAACCGCCTGGATGATCTGCTGGCCGCGCTGGCGCCCCTGCTGGCCCAGCGCGAGCAATGGGTGCGCAGCGCGCTGGACGCCGAAACGGCGGCCGTGGAACAGCGCGCCCGCGCCCATCTTGATGAACTTATCCAGGCCAGTCTGGAGCAGGTCAACCGCGCGCTTCCAAAGCCCCCTCGGCAGGCATGGCTGGTGTTGCTGCAGCAACTGGCCGCACAGGGGGTCGCGCCATGGCAGCCGCTGCAAGGTCAGGCGCAATGGCCGGGCACCTCGCAGGCGGATCTCCCGACCTGGCAAATTCTGGCCAGCAGCTTGTTGACTAACAGCAATGACTGGCGCAAGCCGGGGGGGCTGAAATCGACCACCGGGTTTCCGGCCGGTGCGGCGATGCAGGAAGCCAAACGGGTGTTGCCGGAGTTCGTGCATGCCGGTGAAACGGTGCGCGCTCAGCTGGCGCTGCTGCGCTTGCTGCCCGCGCAGCTGCCGCGGGAAGACCTGCAGCTGGCCAGCGACCTGCTACGCGTGCTGCGCGAGGCCCTGCTCCAGCTAACGCTCGATTTCGCCCAGCACGGCCATTGCGATCACACACAATTGGCGCTGGCCGCACGCCAGGCCCTTGCGGATCCCGGCAGTCCGGCCGCTGCCCGTGCCGATGCGCGCCTGCGGCACATTCTTGTCGACGAGATGCAGGACACCAGCGCCGGGCAGATCGCCCTGCTGGAAGCCCTCGTGCGCGACTGGCAACCGGGCGACGGTCGCAGCCTGTTTCTCGTGGGGGACCCGCAGCAGAGCATCTATCTGTTTCGCCAGGCTCGGGTCGAACGCTTTCATGCGCTGCTGCAGCCGGGCGCGCAGTTGGGGCCGGTCACCTTGCAGCCGCTGCAGCTCAGCCATAACTTCCGCAGCGACCCCGCACTGGTGCACTGGACCAACGCCACGATGGCGCAGGTGTTTATGGCGCGGGGCAGCCCGATCCCCTTTGCGCCCAGCGCCACGACCACACCGGACGGCGAGCCCCCGGCCGGTGCCGCCAATCTACCTCGGGAAGGGTCGACCGCCGCCCTTGCAACCCCCGCGGTGCAGCTGTGGTCTCCAGCCGACCCGGCCGCGGAGGCGCGCCTGGCGCTCGAGCACCTGCGCGAAATCCGGGAGGCGTGCCCCGGCGCGCATATTGGCGTGCTAGCGCGCAACCGGCGGCACCTGCAACCGCTGGCCCGGATGCTGCGCGAATCCGGCCTGCCCTTTGCTGGCGTCGAGCTTGAAGCCCTGCAGGACACCGCGGTGATCCGGGATTACCTGAGCATCGTGCGCGTGCTGCATCAAGCGGAGGACGACGTGGCCAGCCTGCGTCTGCTGCGCATTCCCGGCGTGGGCCTGAGCTGGGCCCAGTGCGATGAACTGGTCGTCCTGTGGCCCGATGCGCGCTGGGCGCAACGCCTGCGCCAGGCTCTGCCGACGGCAGCCGACCCGGATCTGCGTCGTCGTCTTGAGGGGCTGCAACTAGCCCTGCAGGCCGCCGAGCACAACCTGGCGCGCTTTGGCGAATTGCCCCGGGCCAGCCGCCTGTTCTTTCACGCCGTGCATCGGCCGGCCGGCCTGCACGCGAGCGAACGCCGCGATGTGCAGCGTTTCGAACAGTTTCTGCGGTCACACTGCCCGAGCGGGATGCTTGAGGATGAAGCGGCCTTCGCGCGCGGGCTGCAAAAGCTGTGGGCCGACAGCGATGCGGACGCGCTGGAACTGATGACGGTGCACAAATCCAAGGGGTTGGAGTTCGACCACGTGCTGCTGCTGGGGCTGGGCCGCAGCGGCCGCGGCGGCGACGAGCCCTTGCTCCGCTGGCATGCACAGTACGGTGCCGGTCTGCTGGCGGTGCGTCCGCCCCCCAGTCCCCGGGGCTCGTCGCCGCCCCAGCTGTATCGCTGGCTGAGCGAGCAGCAAAAGGAAGCCGAAGCCGCAGAGCGTTTGCGGCTGCTCTATGTGGCTGTGACGCGCGCCCGCCATGGAGTGCATCTGTACCTGACCGGCCGTGGCGATCATGACAGCCTG
>JBDNBC010000163.1:0-7373 GCA_039768115.1 Oceanococcaceae bacterium | reverse complement strand
GTCGGCCCGGACCACGAAGGGCCGCGGGCCGTTGTCGTTGTCCAGCTCTGACATCCCGATGTCATGGAGCGCCGCGGCGGCGTCTTCCTCTGCGGCACTGTCGCGGTGCACGCGCACCAGCCGCGAGCTGCCAATGGTGACGGTCGACAGTGCGGTATCCGGCAGCGGGTCCACGACGGCATCGCCGTAGCGGAAACGCAATTCGGCGGCGTGCGCACGCGTCGCCTGATCCATGTCGTCATCGAAGCCGAGTAAGCGCAGGACGGGCGTCAGCGGGGTATCGCGGATTTCCTCCACTTCCAGCCGCAGCGGCGGGGGCACCGGCAGGCGGACGTTTCCTGCCAGCAAGCGCTGGCTGACCTGCATGGCTTCATCGGCAGAGCACGGCGGGGCATCAAACAGCAGCGGCCACTGGGCGTCACGGACGGCCGTTTCCGTGGTCAGCGGGCCAATCTCGGCCCGGCCAATATCCAGGTACCAGGGCTGGCGTAACAGCAATATCAACGCGTCGGGCATGACCTGCGCCTGCAAGCGATACTCGTTGCCCTGCGGCTCCCAGTGCAGATGCAGCGGGCGGGGCTCACCCCGCGTCAACCGCGGGCCGTCCAGGGACTTCCAGTAGGCACGGTTACTGGCGAGCAGGCGGTCGAGCGTTTCCGAGGGGCTGTCCTGGTCCAGTATCAGTGGCCCGCCGGAATAGAAGCGGCGGCGCGCGGTGAGGAGCGGGATCAGCAGACGGTCACTGTCGTCGAGGGCCTCGTCCAGCTCAACGGTGTAGCGCAGCGTATCCGGGCTGACGTTCGTGCCCTTGTTCAGCCCGCTGCCGCTGGCCCGTTCGCGCGTCACCCGCAGCTGAATCTGCACCCCGTCCCGCAACACGTTGTCGCCGGCAGAGAGGGTCTGCAGCGACGGCGCATCAAGCACGTAGGTCATGAAACGGGGCTTGAGGTGCGGCGCGCTGCGCGGCGGTGCCGGTGCACTGGCGGCCTCGGTCAGTGCTTCCAGCCAGCGCTCCGTTCGTGACTGCCCGAACACACCCTCGCCGCTGGCCATCTCTTGCGCGAGGGCCAGACACGAGGCCACGACATGTTTGCAGTTGAAGCCGACCGGGCAACTGCAATCGCCGGAAACCAGCACCCGCCGGCCGTCGTCACGGACTTCGATTTTTTGCGTGTAGCTCTGTTCCCCTTCGGTGACCGAGGTCACCTGCAACACACCGCCGGCGACGGGCTCGGCGCGCAGGCTGCGAACCCGGCCTTCGCGAAAGTAGCGCTCCCCGCGGTGGTAGGTCAGCCGGTTGAAGGCGCGCAGGATGTCGGAGCGGTTCATCCACAGCAGGATAGCCAATCGCTTCCGGGTCGTGGCCCTGATCGTGATGTTTCGTCACGGCGGCCACGGTATTCTGCAGCCCTGAGACGGCTCGGGTGTGGCCGCCATGAACGGAGACGAAAGGATGCGTACGGACAAGACTTGCCGCTGGCCGGGCCAGGCTGGGCTGATACTCATGCTGGCATGCGTGCTTGGGGCGTGTGACTCGAGCGTGACCGGAATGGAGCGCGCGGCGGAGCGGTCCTCGCCCCCGCTGTCGGTGGACCCGGCGGAGTTGCGCGCCGCGTTGGTCTGCCAGACCGACCTCGCGGCCGCCGGGCGCAGTCCGGTGCTGATGGTGCCCGGTACGACCGTCAACCCGACGGCCAATTTCGCCTGGAACTGGCTGCCGGCACTGGATGCGCTCGGCTGGCCCTGGTGCACTATCGAGTTGCCCGGCAATTCGATGGGTGATGTGCAGGTGGCGGCGGAGTACGTGGTGTACGCCGTGCGCACCATGGCTGCGGAATCGGGCCGCACGGTGCAAATCCTCGGGCACAGCCAGGGCGGCATGCTGCCGCGCTGGGCCCTGCGCTTCTGGCCTGACATCCGCCCACTGGTGGATGATCTGGTCGGCTTTTCGGCCTCCAACCACGGCACCGTGCTGGCGCCGCTGGCATGTGTGCCCGGGTGCGCTCCGGCCTTATGGCAGCAGGACGCAAACTCCAATTTCATGGCTGCGCTGAATGCCGACTTCGAGACGGTTCCCGAGGTGGATTACACCTCGATCTACACGCAGCTCGATGAAATCGTCGTGCCCAATTTCACGGCGCTCGGTGCGTCCTCGGCGCTGCAGGCCGATGGGCCGAACGTCATCAATATCGCCACCCAGTCGGTTTGCCCCCTGAATCTGGCCGATCATTTTCTGGTGGGGACCTCGGATCCTGTGGCCTACGCGCTGGCTATCGATGCGCTTAGCCATGAAGGGCCAGCGGACCCAGCGCGGCTGGCGCCAGGCCTATGTCTGCAGGCGTTCATGCCCGGCGTAAACCCGCTGACCTTCGTGACCGACCTGGCGGGCGCGGCGGCGGTGGTGGGCACCACCGTACTCACCGCCGCACGGGTCAGCGAAGAGCCGCCGTTGAAGTGCTATGTCGAGAATAATTGCGTGGAATAACGCGATGGCCCTGACCAGAGCCGTCACCCATGGCATCACATGTGCCATTGCGGGCCTGTGCTGGTCAGGGCTGGCCCTGGCCAGCAGCGTCGACACGCGCATTCCGATCACCCTGGCCAGTGGCCACGAAACCACCCTGCTGCTCCGCGGGCCGGCGCAGGTGGATACGCCGTTGCCGGTTGTCATCGTGTTCGGTGGATTCGAGTCCAGTGAGCGCACATTGGACTACCTGCCCACCGACCGGGCCATCTGGCGCGCGACCTTTCCCTATCCGTGGGAAGCGCCTGAAGAGGTGGGGATAACCCGCGTGCCGGCGATCTTGCGCGGTTTTCGCACCGCCGTGGATGACACTTTCGACGGCATTCGCCAGTTGCTCGCCGTGTTGCGCGCGCGGCCTGACGTGGACCCCGAGCGCATCGTGCTGGTTGGTGCCAGCGCCGGTGCGCCTTTTGCCGCCATCGCCGGTGTCCGCGAGCAGGTGCCGGGTGTCGTCATCGTGCAGGGTTATGGTCGGCTGGGGCTGGTCATCGGTCACCAATTCCGGCTGTCGCTGGAAAAACGCTACGGCGCATGGGTGCGGCCATTCGCGTCTCTGCTGGGGCACGGCATTGCCGCCTGGACGCAGCTGCCGGAACCGGAGGACGCAGCGCGCCAATTCACGGCCGAGCAGCGAGTGCTGGTGGTCAACGCCGCCGATGATGAGCGCATCCCGGCGGCGGCGATCGAGGCGCTATGGTCGGCGGTGGACGCGAGTCCGGCCCGCGCCCGGCGGATCGATCGTCCGGGCGGCCACTTGCGCGGTGAGGGGGATCCGGAAATCCTGGCCTTGATGGCATTGGCCTTCGGATGGATGGAAGAGGTGGACTTGCTGCCGTAATCAGCCCGTCACGCCGCTGTGACATGCTATGCGGTCAACCTGGAGGATAATGGCGATGCGTCGCAAGACTACGGCTCAACGGGCGCTGTCGCGCCGTGATTTTTTGCGTACTGCTGGAGCGGCTTCGGCGGTGTTGGGAGGCGCGGCCCTGCTGTCTGGCTGTGGCCGCGGTCGTCCCGGCGGTGGGCGTGCGCCGACGGGTGACGTGGCCTTTCGCCATGGGGTGGCCAGCGGTGATCCGTTGGCGGATCGGGTGATTCTGTGGACGCGGGTCACGCCGGAGCCGGGCATGAGCAGCGTTGGCGGTACCTGCATCGTCGCGCGCGATCCGGAGTTTTCGATGATCGTCGTCAGCGCGCCCTTCGTCACCGATGCCACGCGTGACTTCACCGTCAAGCTCGACGTGGCCGGGCTGGCGCCGGCGACGACTTACTACTATCGCTTCGAGTCGGGCGTGACGCGCTCGCCGATCGGCCGCACGCGCACGCTGCCGGTGGGGGATGTGGATCGTCTACGCTTTGGCATCGTCTCCTGCTCGAGCCTCGCGCACGGCTTCTTCAACGCGTATCGCTTCCTGGCGCAGCGCGCCGACATCGACTGTGTACTGCATCTGGGTGACTACATCTACGAGTACGGCACGGGCGAATATGGCAATGCGCGCGCGTACGATCCGCCGAACGAGATCCTCGAGCTGGAGGATTACCGCACCCGCTACGGCCAGTATCACCTCGACCCGGACCTGCAAGAGGTGCATCGCCAGCATCCCTTCATCAACATCTGGGACGATCACGAATCGACCGACAATTCCTGGCGCGACAACGCCAAAAATCACACCGAGGGCGCGCGGGGCGTGGATGGCGGCGAGGGCTGTTGGCCGCTGCGCAAGGCCTGGGCCATTCAGGCCTACCGGGAGTGGCTGCCGATCCGCGACAACCTTGCCGACTACATCGTGCCGGCCGACTGTGAGACGCCGCTCGACCCGCAGCGCCGGCTCGATCAAGAGCGGATCTACCGCCGCTTCGATTTCGGCAACCTCGCCAATCTGGTCATGCTCGATACGCGCTTGATTGGCCGTGATCAGCCCCGCCGACCCAACATCGCCGTGCTCGGCGCGCCGGCAAATCCGCCGGATACCGACAGCCGCAACACCGATAACGACCAGCAGGATCTGGGCCTGTACAACGCATGCGCCACGCCCTTCAGTGGCGACTACTCGATGCTCGGCGCGACGCAAAAGCAATGGCTGTTTGATCAGCTGGATAGCGCGCCGGCGCAGTGGCGCCTGATTGGCCAGCAACTGATGTTCGGCCAGCTCAAAGTGGTGGGCGCGCCGGAGGCCGGGTGCGCCGTGCCGGCACCGGGTGATCTGTTGGCCCTGCTGCCGGATAGCGGCACCCCGCTGGACCAGGCCGTCGACATCATCGAGAACAACCTCCCGGCGCTGGGGGCTACCTCGATCTATCTCAGCGCCGATCAGTGGGATGGCTATCCCGTCGAGCGCCGCGAAATTCTGGATTTTCTCGATCAGCGCCAGCTCGACAATGTGGTGGTGCTCACCGGCGACATCCATACCTCATGGGCGATGGACCTGACCCCCGACCCCAATAACCTGATTGCCTACAACCCGCTGAACGGCAACGGGTCTCGCGGCGTGGAATTCGTCTGCACCTCGGTCACCTCGCCCGGCCTGGATGCGCTGGCCCAGGTCAGCGATCTGCTGCGCACGCAAAACCCGCACATGAAATACATCGACCTGGCGCAAAAGGGCTACATGGTGCTGGACGTCACCACGGAGCGTTGCCAGGGCGAGTGGTGGTACGTCTCCACCATTGATGAGCGCGGTGGCAGCGAGGCCTTCGGCCGCGCGTTTTTCACCGCGGCCGGCGAAAACCGCATGCAGGAGGCCACCGAGCCGAGCACCCCGCGCGAGAATGCACCGGCCCTGGCGCCGGCAATGGAAACGGCGTGAGCGTGGCTCCCATTCCCGCCGTTGAACGGCCCGCGCAGTCAACCCCGTCAAAGAACAGGTTGGCCGCGCGCGCTTAGTCGCCCATCGCCGCCGCGCGCTCGGCAATCTGTTCCGGGGTGAGATCCTCGATGTGCGTGCCAATCGTCCAGACGTGGCCGTAGGGATCCTTGAAAGTGCCGGCGCGGTCCCCGTAGAACTGGTCCGCAACCGGACGCAGCACCTCGCCTCCGGCCGCAATGGCTTGCGCAAACAGCGCGTCGCAATCCGCGACGTAGACCATCAGGCTGACGCCGGCGCCGCCCAGCGTGGTCGGGCTGATGGCGCCCATCTCGGGGAATTCGTCGGACAACATGATCGGCGACTCACCGACCCGGACCTCGGCGTGCATGATTGTGCCGTCCGGGCCATCCAGGCGAAGCAGCTCGGTGGCGCCCAGGGCGCGGGCGTAGAAGTCGATGGCCTGTGCCGCGCCTTTCACGACCAGATACGGCGTGACGGTGTGATAGCCGTCGGGGATGGGGTTTACGCTCATGGAGTCTCCTTTGACCAACGCCGGGTCACTGTGTGCACGACTGTTCGTGATACTGCGCCAACGTGACAAAAACATGAAGCGCTGGCCGGGCCACGGTCGGGATCGGCGGTGAATTGCGGCGACTCGATCCTCGGCGGTCGCACGAGGGCCTATCTGGCTAGGTATGGCTAGAAATGGCTAAAAAAAGCTAAAATGCGAGGGTGATAACCCTTTGGTCAGCACCCATGCAAGTCAACACCCTCGAAGCTAAGAACCGATTGTCGAGTCTCGTTAAGCGGGCTCTGGCGGGCGAGGAGGTCATCATCGCCAACCGCGGACAGCCCGCCGTGCGACTGGAGCCCGTCCAACCCTTGCCCGCAATCTCCCTGCTGGACTGGTTGCAAACCCACCCGGTTCCGGCGCACACGCGGCGCACCCCGGCGGAGATCGAGGTGGACATCGCCGCCGAGCGCGCCGCATGGGATTGATCTACCTCGACACGTGTCTGGTGATTTACCTGTTCGAGGATGTGGCGAACCATGGCGCGCGATTGCGCGAGCAGATCGCGGTGCGCCCCGAGACACAGTGGGCCATCTCGCCGCTGGTCAGCATGGAGTGCCTGGTCGGGCCGTTGCGGTCGGGCGACATCGTGTTACAGCGGCACTATGAAGAAGGTTTGCGCCAACTGCGCGTCCTGCCTTTGTCGGAGCCCGTATTCCTGCAGGCGGCCGCGCTCCGCGCACGCTTCGGATTGAGAACACCCGACGCCTTGCACCTCGCGGCGGCACAGCACCATCGTTGCGAGGCGCTGTGGACCAATGATGACCGCCTCGCCGAGGCCGCGCGGGGATTGGCGGTGAACCCCTTACGCGGCTGAGGAAGTGCGCGCAGTCGTTTCAGTTCTCGGCTGAATACTGACTACCGCACCGCCGCATAACCCTCTTGCGGCTGCTGCGCTTGGCCAACGGCCAAGTAGATAATCTCGCGGCTGTGACTCTGAAAAAGATCCTGAACTAGTCGATCACTTGCAAAAACTCGGCAACTACTCTGACATTCATTTCTTCATTCGCGTGCAAAACGATAGGCTGGAATCGGTTGTCCATGGATTCCGGGCGCAGCGAGATCACCGTACTCACCAATTCGTTTTCTGCGTCAACAGTCTTCTCAGAAAAATATCGTTTGATGGTGTAGCGCTCACCGGTTTCTGAATCTTGGATATCGCGGCTGCTGACCAGCACGATTTTCCCGTTGCGGGTGCCTCCGGGATTGAAGCGGAACAGGCACCAAGCGCCATTGGGAATGCGCCGGTTCATCGACTCGCCGATAACTCTCGTCACGAACAAATCCGGGCCGGGACGGATATGCGAGGGCAGCTCCGCCCAAGCCTCACCGGTGGGTAATTGTTCATCACTGAAGGCGCCGGCCGCGACCTTGAGATCAAATACCGGCACGGCGCTTTCGTGGCGGTCGAGCTGCTCCGCAGAAAGAAGCCTCAACGGCAGGCCGTCGAATGCCGAGTTCTCGGCGTCGG
>JBDNBC010000162.1:0-12905 GCA_039768115.1 Oceanococcaceae bacterium | reverse complement strand
GACAGCCGGCATGCCGGACAGGCGCGAACGGGTGACCGCCAGTTTGACCCAGTCCCGGATCGGCCCGTCCTTGACCTGGCACATGCGCCAGATGTCGCCTTCCTCGACGTTCTGTACCAGCAGCACCTCGCCGCTATCGACATCGACGATGCGCGCTTCGCCGGCTTCGGAGACCTCAAAGGTCTTGTCATGCGAACCGTACTCCTCGGCTTTCTGCGCCATCAGGCCGACATTGGGCACGGTGCCCATCGTGCGCGGGTCGAAGGCGCCGTTGGTTTTGCAGAAGTTGATGACTTCCTGATAAATCCGCGCGAACGTGCTTTCGGGGATGACCGCCTTGGTGTCCTTCGGCCGGCCATCGGCGCCCCACATCTTGCCGCCGGCGCGGATCATCGCGGGCATTGACGCGTCGACAATGACATCGTTCGGCGCATGCAGATTGGAGATGCCCTTGGCGGAGTCGACCATCGCCAGCTCCGGCCGGTGCTCATGGCAGGCGTGCATATCCTTGATGATCTCTTCGCGAATCGAGCCGGGTAGCGCTTCGATCTTGCTGTACAGATCAACCAGGCCGTTGTTGACGTTCACGCCCAGCTCGTCGAGCCAGAATTTGTGCTTGGCGAAGGCCTCCTTGTAGAACACCCGCACGGCATGGCCGAAGACGATGGGGTGGGAGACCTTCATCATCGTGGCCTTGACGTGCAGCGAGAACATCAGACCGGTTTTGCGGGCGTCCTCCATCTGCTTTTCGTAGAAAGCGATCAGGGCCTTCTTGCTCATGAACATGCTGTCGATGACTTCGCCGTCTTCCAGCGCGACATCGGGCTTGAGCACCTGCGTCTCGCCGCTGGCGGTAATCAGCTCCATGCGCACGGTGCGCGCCTTATCCAGCGTCATCGACTTCTCGCCGTGATAGAAGTCGCCTTCGGTCATGTGGGCCACGTGGGTCTGCGAGGCCATGCTCCATTCGCCCATGGAATGCGGATTCTTGCGCGCGAATTCCTTGACGGCTTTGGGCGCGCGCCGGTCGGAATTGCCTTCTCGTAGCACCGGGTTTACGGCACTGCCGAGTACCTTGGCATAGCGCGCACGCAGGGCCTTGTCAGCGGCGGATTCGACCTCCGTCGGGTAATCCGGAATGGCGTAGCCCTGGGCCTGCAGTTCCTTGATGGCATTGATCAGCTGCTGCACTGCGGCACTGATGTTGGGCAGCTTGATGATGTTGGTGTTCGGGTCCTGGGTCATCTCCCCCAGCGTCGCCAGGTTGTCGGGGACTTTCTGCGCGTCGGTCAGGCACTCAGGAAAGGTGGCGAGAATGCGCGCGCCCAGTGAAATGTCGCTGGTGGTGACGGTGATCCCGGCCGGTGCAGTAAACGCTTCGACGATGGGCAGGAATGCGGCCGTGGCCAGCATCGGTGCCTCATCGGTGAGGGTGTAGGTAATGGTCGGATTGTCAGTGCCCATGTCCGTCTCCGAGATACGGGCGCATGACCCGTACAAAATTGCGTAGAGCTGCATACTTTGTCAGGAAAACGACCACTTTGCCCACCGAGTCCTGACCATGCCTGTCACTCTTCGAGAAGAGCGTCTGTTGCCCCTTTCCGCGGTCGACGTGTTTCGCTACCTGCGCGATTTCTCGACCATTGAGCAGTGGGACCCGGGAGTCTACCGGGCCACCAAGCGCGACCCGGGGCCCGCCGTGGTCGGTACGCGCTTCGACCTGCATTTGCGTTTGCCTGGCGGACATCAGCCAATGGTGTACACCCTCATTGAGTGTCACGCGCCGAGTACGGATGCGCACACACCGGGGCGGTTGGTGCTGGCCGGCGAAGGGCGCAGCTTCAGCGCGCACGACACCCTCGAAATCACCCCTGACGGGCCGGACCGATGTCGTTTGCACTACACGGCGTTATTGCAGTTCAGTGGGGTACGCGACTCGGCCATGCGCGCCCTGCGGCCCTGGCTGACGCGGGTAGGCCGGCGCGCCGTGGACGGGCTGGTCCGGGCGGTTACTGTGCCGGCGCTGCCCGCACCGGTGTCGCGCCCGCGGCTGGTCCAGCGCCTGATACTGCCCGTGGCCTGGCGGTTTACCGAGCGGGGCTACCTACGCATGCCCGACAAGGGCCTGAGCCAGCGACTGGATGGACAGGTAGCGGTGGTGACCGGCCCCACCAGTGGTCTCGGGCTGGCCACCGCCTGTGAACTCAGCCGTCTCGGCGCAAGCGTGATCCTGCTCGGGCGCGACGGCCAGCGGCTGGCCGCGGCCGCCCGGCACATCTGTGATTTCAGCGGGGCTGATACGGATCGGGTGGAGATCGTCGAAGCTGATTTGCTGTCTGCGCAGGCGACGCAACGCGCGGCTGAGCAGATTCGCGACAGCGCGGAACGCATCGACATTCTGGTCAACAACGCCGGCGCCCTGTTCGACAGCCATGCGCGCACAGTCGATGGGCGTGAGCGCGCGCTGGCCATCAATGCCATCACCCCGGCGCGTCTGGCGACAGTTCTGCGCGATCGATTGGCCGAGCACCGAGGGCGGGTCATCAACGTGGCCAGCGGCGGAATGTACCTGAAGGGCGTGTCGCTGGCGGACATGGATTTCACGGCCGAAGCGTATGACGGCGCCAAGGCTTACGCCCGTGCCAAACGGGTGCTGGTGGATCTGACCCGTCACTGGGCGGCGTCCGACCCGGATGTGAGCTATCACGCAATGCACCCGGGCTGGGCGGCAACGCCCGGCGTGAGCAAGTCCCTGCCAGGATTCGACCGGGTCATGAAGCCGGTTCTGCGCGACGCCCGCATGGGCGCGGACACCATTGTCTGGCTGGCCAGCACGCCCGGGCTGGAGGCCCTCAGCGGTCAGTTCTGGCTTGATCGCGAACCCCAGCCGACCGCCGTGTTGCCGCGCACCGACAGCTCGGCCGCCAAGCGCGCGCGCATCGTCGCCTGGATGGACGAGGAGCTGGCGCGCAGCTGAACCCGGCCTAGCCCGGTTGCGCCCGGCGTCGGGCCATGACCCGGCGAAAGTCGTTGACCATGTGACGCACGATGCCGCCAATCTGGCCAACCCGCAGGTCGGCATCCCGGCCGGCCGCGAGCTGGTTGATCTGGTGGTTGTACCAGTAGGTGGAGCCGGCATGGATGTCGCGCATCAGTTTGCGCGGGCTGTTGGCGCCTATGGTCAGGCGCGAGACGTCCTGGTCCGGTGCGCGCTCGGCCTCCTGGGCCAGCAGCTTGCGGCTGAGGTCAGGATCGACGCAGAGCGGGCGGGCCAGCCCAATCAAATCCACTTCGCCATCGGCGACGGCCTGTTCCATCAGGGCGCGATCACGAAAACCCCCGGTCACCGCCAGCGGCATGGTGGCTACCGCGCGAATGCGGCGGGCGTAGTCGAGAAAATATGCCTCGCGCCGGCGGGTGGATTCGCGGCCTGCCGGCGGTGCATCGCCGGTTTGCCCGATCAGGGCCAGCGCCTCGTAGGTGCCGCCGGAGATCTCGAGCAGGTCCAGCCCGCAGGCATTGATCATTTCCACCACGGCCACGCAGTCATCGAGGGTGAAGCCGCCTTTCTGGAAGTCCGCCGAGTTCAGCTTCAGGCCCACGGCGAAATCTGCACCGACCGCTTCACGCACGGCGCCAAGAATCCGCAGCAGCAGGCGCGCGCGGTTTTCCAGTGGCCCGCCCCACTGGTCGGTACGGCGGTTGACGTGCGGCGACAGGAACTGGCTGATCAGATAACCATGCGCGCCGTGGACCTGCGCGCCGTCGAAGCCAGTATCACGCGCCACGCGGGCCACATAGGCATAGCGGGCAATGACGTCTTCGATATCGGCCTCGGTCATCGCGACCGGCTGCGAGAACATCCCGAGCATGTGCACTTGCACTGCCGATGGCGCCAGTGGCTGGGGGTTGACCAGCCGCGGGCACTGGCGGCCGGGATGATTGATCTGCATCCAGAAGGCGTTGCCGCCCGTTTTGCCGGCGCGGGCCATGCGCTCCAGTGCCGCGCGGTCGACTTTCTCGTCGACCACGACGTTGCCGGCGCGCTCGAGGTAGCGCCGGTCGACCATCACATTGCCGCTGACAAGCAGGCCGGTGCCTCCGACAGACCAGCGCTGATAGAGCCGATCTAGCGCGGCGGTGGGCTGGTCATGCGCGTCGGCCAGGTTTTCCGTCATCGCCGACTTCATCAGACGATTGGGCAGGGTCTGGCCGCAGGGCAGGGTCAGGGACTGGTCGAGAGGTGAGGTCATGGCAGGGTTCGGTGCGCGATGAGACAAACAGGATCGCGACCTTAGCCGGAAAAGCGCGCCAGAGGTGTCGTGATTATTTCCAGACATCGTCATTCCCTGACGTAGACTTTGCGTATGAGCAACGACCAGGCCTTTTCTGCCGCTGCGGATCACCCCCTACAGGGCTGCCGCGTAGCCGTGCCGGAGTCGCGTCAGCTCGAGGTGCTGATCGGCCTGCTGGAGCGGCGCGGCGCGACGGTATGGCAATGCCCGTTGGTCAGTATTCACGATGCGCGCGACCCGCAGCCGGTGGTCGATTGGCTGCAACGGTATATGGCCGATCCGTTTGACTGGTTGATTCTGCTGACGGGGGAGGGGCTGCGGCGGCTGCTGGCGCAGGCCTCACGGATGAATCAGGCCGAGGAGTTTCGCGCCGCGCTCGCCGGTACTCGCACGCTGACCCGGGGCCCGAAGCCGGCCAAGGCGCTGCGCGAGCTGGATTTGCGCCCGCATCGTCAGGCGGAGGTTCCGACCACGCCCGGCATCATCGCCATGCTGCCGGAGCTGACGCTGAGCGGTCAGCAGGTGGGCCTGCAACTCTATGGCGAGGAGCCCAACCGGCCTTTGCACGAGGCACTGCAGGCCCAAGGCGCAACCGTGTGGCCGGTGATGCCCTACCGCTACGCGGACGCCAGTGAAGATGCACGGGTCAGCGACATGATCCGGATGATGGTGGCCGGCGAGCTCGATGTGTTGTGCCTGACCAGTAGCCCGCAGCTGGGGCGTCTGAAGTCGGTGGCGCGGGCGCATGATCTCGAAGTGGCATGGCGCGAGGCCATGTGCCGTATGACCATCGTGGCCGTGGGCCCGGTGGTGGCCGATGCCGTGCGCGCCGAGGGCCTGCCGGTGCATCTGATGCCGGAGAACAGCTGGTTTATGAAACCGATGGTGCAGGCCCTGGTCGACCATTGGACGACTCGCACTACAGGCCATTCCCCCGCGAACTGATTCGCGGTGATCAGAGCCCGCGCTGGCGGGGCCCGAACTGCGCGTCCTTGTCGCCCCGCGCGATGCGCAGCGCAATGCGCTGATTGCGCCCGGTCAGCATGCGTCGTTGCCAGCGCCGTTCCAGGGCCAGGCAGCGTTTGTCGTCGGCATCCCAGGTTTCCTGCAACAGGAATTTGCTGCCGGCCACGGCATCGGGTGACCGTGCGGCGATGGTGGCGAGCAGTTGCCGGGCCTGGCCTTCGGGGTCGTCATCGACGGCGCTCACCAGATTCCATTGCGCGGCCTGCGCGGCACTGAAGGTTTCGCCCGTCATGCACAGGCGTTTGACCAAGTCCATCGGCGCCAGCTCGCGCAAGGTGATGCTGCCGCTCATGTCCGGCACCAGACCCCATTTGATCTCCATGATCGACAGCTCCGTCCCCGGATGCGCGAAGCGGAAATCGCAGGCCAGCGCTAACTGCAAGCCGGCGCCGTAGCAATGACCATGCAGGACGGCGGCGACCGGAACTGGCAGGCTGCGCCAGCCCAGGCAGGCCTGCTGGAAGAGGTTGGTGCCCTGACCGCCTGGCTGCAGGAACCCTTGCAGGATGCGCGAAGGCTGTTTGGTGAAGGTCGGGAAATCCAGCCCGGCACAGAACGAGGGTCCGTCCCCGCGGATCAGCACACCGCGCAGCTGGCGGTCTTTTTCCAGGGTTTTCTGCGCGTCGATCCAGGCGCGCAACATGTCCCAGTCGACGGCATTGCGTTTGTCGGCGCGGGTCAGGGTGACGGTTGCAATGCCGTCCTCGATATCAATGCGCAAGCGGTCCGTCATGTCCTGTCCTCAGGGGTAGATAGCAGCGGCGGGTTACCAGGAGCCGGTGTTAGGCATCGAGACCCAGGGCTCCTGGGCCGGCAGGGGGTCACCTTTCTGCAGCAGCTCGATGGAGATGCCATCAGGGGAGCGTACGAAGGCCATATGGCCATCCCGTGGTGGTCGGTTGATTGTGACCCCGGCATCCATCAAGCGTTGGCAGTGGGCGTAGATGTCGTCCACACGGTATGCAAGGTGGCCGAAGTTGCGCCCGCCACTGTAGGTTTCCGGGTCCCAGTTGTAGGTCAGCTCGACCAGCGGTGCCTTGTCGCGCTGGGCGCGTTCCAGATCATCCGGCGCAGCGAGAAAGACCAGCGTAAAGCGGCCTTTGTCCGAGTCGTAGCGGCGGGTTTCGACCAGACCCAGCTGATCGCAGAAGAAGGTCAAGGCGGCATCGAGGTTGGCGACGCGCACCATGGTGTGCAGGTATTGCATGGGTGATTCTCCGCGAGCGGGCCGTCAGCGGCCCGGGGTGAAAAACTGCTGGTTAAACTGCAAGCGCACGGGTACCGTCGGCTCGGTCGAGTCCGGCTGCGGGTAGACGGTGTAATCGAAGCGCAGGGTTTCCAGGTGCGAGTAGCGGAACTCCACCAGCGAGTAGATGGCGCCACCCTGTTCAACGCGGCGCGGCGGATCGCTCAGGGTCTGTCCGATGAGGTTGCGAATGACCCCTTCCGAGCGATGATCGACGCTTGTGACCGGTTGATCCTGGTGCTGCAGGTTCAGCATCAGCAGGCCGCGGGCCTTGCTGCGCCGGACACCATAAGCACGCGCCACTTCCGGCGTCAGCTCGGTGGTGTTCATGGTCATGTAATGCAGTACCCAGGGGTCGCTGCGCACCGTCTGTTCGGCGGCGACGGGCCCGGCACCACCAGCGCCGATCAGCAGCACGCTCAGCCAGCGTCGCCAGAACATCGTTTTCATGCGGGGTCCTCGAGCAGATAGATGCCCACTTCGGCACGCAGGTTGGGTAGCAGACGATGGCCCGCACTGCGCCGGTGGCGGGCGTCGGTCATGGCACTGCGGATGACCCGGTAGCCGCGCTGGCGGCACAGGTCCTCGAAGTCCTTCAGCGTGCAGAGATGAATATTGGCGGTGTCGTACCAGTGGTCCGGCAACGTCCGGGTCCGTGGCATGCGGCCGCTCCAGGCGAACTGCCAGCGCGTGCTCCAGTGGCCAAAATTGGGAAAGGTGACGATTCCGCGGTGACCCACGCGCAGCATCTCCGCGAGCAGCGCGTCGGGTTCCTGTACCACCTGCAGGGCCTGGCTCATCACCACGATGTCAAAGCTGTCCTTGGCGAAATCGGCCAGACCCTCATCGAGGTCGCGTTGAATGACATTGACCCCCCGCGCAACGCACTGGCGGATATTGGCCATGTCGAGTTCCAGGCCGTAACCGCGGACATCCCGTACGCGGGCCAGATGGGCCAGCAATTCACCATCGCCGCAGCCCAGGTCAAGCACCCGTGCCCCGCGCGGAATCCACTCACTGATGACCTGGTAATCGGTGCGCAACGCCATCGATTCCGTTTGCGGGGACAGCGCGGGGGTGATCACAGGCAGGTCTCCGCAACGCGAGCCATGTAGCCGCCGAAGACGGCGAGATAATCGGGGACGGGCACCAGAAAATCGTCGTGCCCCAGCGGCGAATCGATGCATGCATAACTGACATCGCGGCCGGCGCGAAGTGCCGCGCGGACCAATTCTTCGCTGCGTTCGGGCGAAAACCGCCAATCGCGGGTGAAGGCAATGAACAGGGTGCGCGCCTGCATCTGGCGCAGGGTGGCATCGAGGTCGCCACCAAACTCCCGAGCCGGGTCGAAGTAGTCGAGCGCCTTGGTCATGCGCAGGTAACTGTTGGCGTCAAAGCGATCAATGAACTGGCTGCCTTGATAGCGCAGGTAGCTTTCCACCTGGAATTCCGGGGCAAAACTGAAGCCGGGCTTGCCGCTGATCAGTTCGCGCCCGAACTTGTTCGCCATTGCCGCATCACTGAGGTAGGTGATGTGGCCGAGCATACGGGCCAGCATCAGCCCGCGCGCGGGGTTGCGGCCTTCGCGGCGGTAATGGCCGTCGCAGAAGTCCGGGTCGGTCAGAATCGCCTGACGCGCGACTTCATTGAATGCGATGTTCTGCGTCGACAGGCGCGGGGCGGCGGCAATGGCGACGACGTGGCGGACCAGATCGGGAAAGTCGATCCCCCACTGCAGGGCCTGCATGCCGCCCAGGGAGCCGCCGATCACCGCCGCCCAATGCGGGATGCCCAGCGCCTGGCGCAGGCGATTCTGGCTTTGCACCCAGTCACGAACAGTCACGATCGGGAAATCCGGTCCCCACGGCTGACCCGTTGCCGGATTGGCGGTGAGCGGCCCGCTTGACCCGGCGCAGCCGCCGAGATTGTTCAGCGACACGACATGAAAACGGTTGGTATCGATAGGCTTGCCCGGCCCAATGCAGGCATCCCACCAGCCCGGCTTGCGCTCATCCGCCCGGTAGTAGCCCGCCGCATGATGATCGCCGGACAGGGCATGGCAGATCAGCACCGCGTTGCTGCGGTCAGCGTTCAGTTCGCCATAGCGTTCCACGCGCAGGGTGTAGCGCGGTAGCGTCTGGCCGCACTCCAGTGCCAGAGGGTCGACGAACTCGAAGTCTTCCCAGCGCACCTGTCCCACCGAATCGGTCGGCCAGGTGGAATGTCCGGCGGGGCCGGTGTCGTCGGCGCGCATCAGCTCATCCGCCTGCGAGTCACTCACCTAACGCAGGACGTAGGGCAGGGGCAGCAAGCGCGCCAGCACCTGCAGCACCAGGATGACCAGCAGCGGCGACAAATCCAGCCCGCCAATCGGGGGGATGCGGGCGCGCACCGGGCGCAAGAGCGGGTTGGTGACGGTGTGCAGCAGGCTGGCGGCCGGACTGTGCATGGCCGCACCAAACCAGCTCATCACGGCCAGAATCAGGATGGCAAAGGTGTAGAAGGTCAGCACCATTACGCCCACTTTGAGCAGCGCAAACCAGGGCACGTTGGCTCCCAGATGCGTGTCCAGCAGCAGCAAGTCGATGGCGATATTGAGCATCAGCAGCAGCCATAGCACCACGATGCTGGCCAGATCCCAGCGGCGCCAGCGCGGGATGACGCGCTGTGCGGGCTGGCTGACCGGGTTGGTCACGCGCCAGATGGACTGCGCCAGCGGGTTGTAAAAATCACCCCGCGACGACTGCACCAGGACACGAGCAATCATCGCATAGCCATACAGGCCAAACAGGGTGTTGACCAGAAACAGGGTGGCGTCATCAAGTGGACTCATGTCGGGATTCTCGCAGGTTCGAAGCGAGGGTTCAGATCATTGGAGGTGCGTGTGACGCCTCACTCATCGGCAAGTTCGCGCGCCCGCGCCACCGCGGCCGCTGTCGCGCGGTGAATAACGCCGGCGAGGTCGTCGCGCGTGAAGCTTTCCAGCGCGGCCTGCGTCGTGCCCCCCGGGGAGGTCACCCGGCGCCGCAGCTCGTCCGGGGCGACGCCGGTTTCGCGCAATAGTCGGGTGGCGCCCCAGACAGTATCGCGCGCCAGTGCGGCGCTCATATCGGCTTCCAGCCCCAGGGCCACGCCGGCCTGCTGCAGATGCTCGATGAACGCAAAGACATAGGCGGGACCGCAGCCGGAGATCGCCATCAGGGCGTCGAGCGCGCCTTCCGAGTTCACCCAGTGCACTGCGCCGACACTGGCCATGATGCGTTCCGCCTGTTCGCGATGCGCGGTCGACACCATGGCCGATGCGTACAGCCCGGTGACCCCGGCGGCCACCAGCGCGGGCGTGTTGGGCATGCTGCGTACCAGCGGCAGGGAGGGACGCAGCCAGTCGCCCAGTTGCGTCATGGTCACGCCGGCCGCAATCGAGATGATCAGGGGCGCGCGCGCCGTGATGGCGTCGACCAGGGGCGCAAGTACAGGGCGCATCACCTGCGGTTTTACGGCCAGAATCAGTACCTCGCTGTGCGCCACCACGCCGGCATTGTCGGCATCGGCGGTAATGGCAAAGCGCTCGACCAGTTCGCGGCAGCGCTCAGCACGGGGCTCGCCCACGCGCAGATGCGCCGGGCTGCAGCCCGCCTGGAGCAGGCCGCCGATGATGGCCTCGGCCATGTTGCCGCCACCAAGAAAGCCAATGCGGGGAAATGCGCTCATATCACGCTGCCAGAAATATCAACGGGCCGCGAAGAATAGCGAATTGGTGCGGTGGGCTTGGTATCCTCCGCGGCGACATGAACACCCCCACGCTCCCGCTCAAGGACTCCGGCATTCCGCAGGAATCCGCCGTTCCCGATTACCCGACGATGATTCGCGAGGCCGATGTGTACCCGGTGGCGGTTGTCAGCCCGCTGGAGCGCGCGCCCAAGCTCAGCCAGCGTCTCGGCCAGCAGGTGTGGTTCAAGCGCGAGGATATGCAGCTGGTCCGCTCCTTCAAGCTGCGCGGTGCGTTCAACATGGTGCGTTCGCTGACCGCGGCGCAGCGCCAGGCTGGCGTCATTGCCGCGTCGGCCGGTAACCATGCGCAGGGCCTGGCCCTGGCGGGCCGCGAGCTGGGCGTGCGCGCGGTTATTGTCATGCCCTGCACGACGCCGCAGATCAAGGTTGATGCCGTACGGGCTCTGGGCGGAGAAGTGGTGCTGCATGCCGACACGTTCGATGAGGCTAACCAGCATGCCCAGCAGATCGCGGCTGCGCAGAATCTCACCTTTGTTCCGCCATATGACCACCCGCTGGTGATCGCCGGGCAGGGCACGGTGGGCATGGAAATCCTTGACCAGTTGCCGGAGCCGCCCGACGCGATATTCGTGCCTGTGGGGGGCGGTGGCCTGATTGCCGGTATTGCCGCCTGGGTCAAGGCACATGCGCCGCAAACCCGGATCATCGGTGTCGAACCGGACGACGCCGCCTGTCTGCTCGCTGCCATGGAGGCCGGCGAGCCTACGTCACTGGCGCAGGTCGGCCTGTTCGCCGACGGCGTCGCAGTACGCCGGATCGGGAATCACACTTTTGCTGTCGCCCGCGAACATGTGGATGGCGTGGTGACCTGCAGCGTCGACGCCATCTGTGCGGCCGTGCGGGATATCTTTGAAGACAACCGCACCATGCTCGAACCGGCCGGCGCACTGTCAGTGGCCGGGATGAAGGTGTATGCCGAGCAGCATCCCGCGCGTCGGGGCGAAACCTGGGTCGCCATCAACTCCGGAGCCAACGTTAATTTCGACCGCTTGCGTCACATTGCCGAGCGCGCCGAGCTGGGAGAGCAGCGTGAGGCGCTGCTGGCGGTGACCATCCCCGAAACGCCCGGCAGCTTCTATCACTTTTGCCAGGTGCTTGGTCGGCGCCCCATTACCGAGTTCAATTACCGGATGGCGGATTTGCAGCGGGCGCATGTCTTCGTCGGCCTGAAGTTGAGCCGGGGGCGCGTCGAGTGCGACGAAATCGTGGCGGATATTCGCGCCGCGGGACTGCCGGTGGAGGACCTCTCAGCGGATGAGATGGCCAAGGTCCACATCCGTTACATGGTCGGGGGGCGCAGCGCGCGCGCGACCGATGAGCAGTTTTACCGTTTTGAATTCCCTGAGCGCCCGGGGGCGCTGCTGGATTTCCTCGACCGCATTGCCGGGCGCTGGAATATCTCGTTATTCCACTATCGCAACCACGGTGCGGCCTTCGGGCGCGTGCTCTGCGGCATGCAGGTGCCGGCCGCCGACATCGGCGACTGTCGCGCCACCCTGGATGCCGTGGGCTACGAATACAGCGTGGAAACCGAAAATCCCGCCTACCGGCTGTTTCTGGGCTCCAGCGACTGACGTCTCGCGTCCACGGTGGTCGGGGCCGCTCAGGCGCCGGGAGGCTGCCGGGATTCCAGCGCCAGGATCTGCTCCCAGACCGTGGCGTCGACCGGCATGATCGACAGCCGGTTGCCCCGGCGAATCAACGGGAAATCCCCGAGTTCCTCGGCGCGCGATTTCAGCTCCGCCAGCGAAATCTTGCGCTTCAATGGCCTCACCGCCTGCACCTCGCGTAGCAGCCAACGTGGGTTGTCGCTGGTGCTTTTGGGGTCGTGGTATTTGCTCGTGGGATCGAACTGGGTCGGGTCCGGACGCGCGTCGCCGATAATGCGGCAGATGCCGACAATGCCGGGCACGTCCGTATTCGAGTGGTAGAAAAAGCCCAGGTCACCGTCACGCATGTCATCACGGATGAAATTGCGCGCCTGATAGTTGCGGATACCGTCCCAGGGTTCCTGCTGGTCTTCACAGTTCAGCAGATGTTCCCAGCCGAATACGTCGGGCTCGGATTTCAGCAGCCAGAAAGCCATGTCTGTCCTTGTTCGGTAAAGGCCTCGGCCTGCCCGGCCGTCAGCATGATGTCGACCGGAATGTCGTGGGCCTGCCGTGGCAGTGTTGGCACGCGTTGCAGGCGGAACCCGACACCGATGCACAGCGGACGCGGTGCTGCGCCGGCCAGGGTGCGGTCATACCAGCCGCCGCCCTGACCCAGCCGGGTTCCCTGCGCGTCGCAGGCCAGCAGCGGCAGCACACAGACGGTCATATCCTGGATGTCGCGGTAGGGGCCATTGACGGGTTCGCGGGTGCCGACCCGGGTCAACTGCCACGGTGGAACGGCAGGCGCAAAGCGCAGACGATCCGTGCCCAGCACCGGAAGCCATATCTCGCCGGTGCCGGCCCAGCCCGGGCTTTCGGGCGCCAGGTTCAGTTCGCTGCCGGCCGCCAGATACATCGCGACACGGGCCGGTTGCCAGTGTCGCAGCAGCGCGT